>JAEWZS010000244.1 GCA_023458355.1 Bacillota bacterium | reverse complement strand
CGGTAATCCATGTATAAGGTATTTGCAACGGACATTGATAACACACTCACCCAGTCTGCAAAGGAAGTGCCGCAAGCAAATTATAAAGCCATTCGCCGCGCGATCGATGCGGGGATGAATGTGGTGCTCGCGACCGGGCGCGGCTATGGCGGTGCAGTGCATATTTGTCGCGCGCTCGACCTGCATGGACCCGTTATCACCTTTGGGGGTGCAAAAATCAACGACATCGATACCGGGGATGAAATATGCGGCACGTCTATGGAACAAGAGCTTATCATTGAGCTTCTTGAGTTGGCAATCGGTTACGGTGTTCATGCGCATATCTATCAGGGCGATGGCATTGTATACGAGTTTGAGAGTGAACCGGGGGATCAATACGCCGCCTTCCTTGGGCTAAAAAAGACCATTGATCCCGATATACGTAAAAAGCAATGGTTGAACGTTCCAAAGCTTCTTTATATCACTTCCCCCGAGCAGGTGAAGGAGCTTGAACCCATTCTCACGAAGCATTTTGAGGGACGGCTTGAAGTGAGCTTATCCAAACCCACTTTTATCGAATTTACAACGGCAGGTGTTAACAAAGGCACCGCGCTCAAATGGCTTGCCGAGGAATATTATCATGTAAAGCGCGAGGAAGTCGCCGCTGCGGGAGACAACACGCTTGATAATTCCATGATCATCTATGCGGGCTTAGGCGCAGCTGTTAAAAACGCGGCTGAATCCACATTGGCGGTTGCGGATATAGAAATACCCGCCTGCACCGATTTTGGCGTAGCTTGGCTAATCGACAATGTTTTGTTGAAAGGGTAAAAGGTAATACAAATGCCCGTCTCTGTAGCCGTACGGGAGCTTGCAGCCGAGTTGGGCCTTGAGATACTCGTCGAGGGCAGCGGCAGCATAAGCTTCACAAACAGCGAAATTAACCGCCCCGGGCTTCAGTTTGCGGGGTATTACGAGCATTTTGCCGCGCAGCGCGTGCAGATCATCGGCAATGCGGAAATGTTTTATCTGTACAGTCTGTCAGACGAGGAACTATACGGACGGCTGTCGAGACTTATGAGCTTCGGTATTCCCTGCATCGTGTGCGCACGAGGCAACCACCCTCCGCAAGCGCTCGTAAAAATTGCCGAGGACTATGCTGTACCGATATTAAAATCAGAGCTGCAGACCGGTGAAATCGGCCATCGCCTTACACAATACATGGAATTTAAGCTGGCGCCTAAAATACTTCTTCACGGTGTACTTTTGGACGTATTCGGCGTGGGTATGCTTATCACGGGCGAAAGCGGCCTTGGTAAAAGCGAAATGGCGCTTGAAATGATTAAGGCAGGCCATCGCCTTGTGGCGGATGACGAAATAGAGATAACGCGCGTACAAAAAAACGCCCTTATTGGGCGTGCACCGGAGCTTACAAGGCATCTTGTGGAGGTGCGCGGCATTGGCATCATAGACGTGCGCTTTCTTTACGGTATAGGTGCGGTAATCCAGCAAAAAGACATCGACCTTGTGATGGAAATGGAGCTTTGGAACGAAAACACCAAGTATGAGCGCGTAAGCGCGTTTGAGGCGAACAAGGAGATACTCGGTGTGGCGGTACCGTGCACCGTGCTTCCGGTAAGCCCCGGGCGAAACCTTGCAGTGGTATTAGAGGTTGCGGCGCGCGCGTTCCGCTTGAAGCACCTCGGTTATGACGTCGGCAAAGAATTTAAATCGCGCGCCACGGAGCTTTTTTAAAAACGCAGAGATTGGCAGGTAGGTTTATGTATCGAATCGGGTTTGACGTAGGCGGTACCAACATTGCAGCTGGTCTTGTAAACGAAGCGCTTGATATCGTGCAGTACAAAAGCGTTCCGTTTTGCAACGGTAAGGGCGGGGAGTATATTGCCTCCGTGCTCGCGCAGCTTGTCAGAGATCTTTTGGGTGCGCAAAATGCCAACGCCAATGAGCTTGAATGCATCGGCGTGGCAGTCCCGGGCAGCATCGACAGGCGAGGCGAGTTCGTAATAGACGCATACAACCTACAGTTTCACAACGTCCCGCTGCGCTCGCAGCTTCAGGTCTATTTCCCGCAAGTGCCTGTGTTTTTAGCCAACGACGCAAACGCAGCGGCGCTAGCAGAGCTCCACAAAGGCGCATTCATGGGCTGTAAAACGGCCGTGCTTATTACGCTTGGTACAGGCGTGGGCGGAGGACTGATACTAAACGGCAAAATGTTCAACGGCGGCAACTCGAGCGGCGTGGAGTTAGGGCATATGATCCTTAAGCACGACGGCGATCTTTGCACCTGCGGCGTGCATGGCTGCGTGGAAGCTTACTGTACGGCATCATGGCTTGTGCGTCAGGGTCGGCGCGCCGTGGTGGAATACATGAACAGCATGATCTACACAAGTGCGCGCGGCAGTATGGATAATGTGACTGCGAAGCTCGTAATCGACTGTGCAAAGGCGGGGGATCGCATAGCGCTCGATATATTTGAACAATATGTAAGCTCGCTCGGCTCCGTCATTACTTCGCTTGTGAATCTTTTTGATCCCGAGGTAATAGCTCTTGGAGGCGGTGTTTCGCTTGCGGGTGATTTCCTGTTTGAACCGTTGCGCGAGAACGTTACTAAGAAGATGTTTTTCTCATCCTGCGGGCGCATCGTGCCCGCACAGATGGGAAACGACGCGGGTATTATCGGCGCAGCTATGCTAAAAGTCAACGCGGAGTAAAATATTATGGAAACGATATGTCTTGTAAAGCCCGCGTGGGAGCATGAGCGAGCGGTGATGGAATACCGGGATGAATTTCTGCGCGCAGACGACGACTTAGCCGGTACGGCAGGGCTGAGGCACG
>JAEWZS010000243.1 GCA_023458355.1 Bacillota bacterium | reverse complement strand
GCTCTGGGTTTAGTTTAGGATATGGAAGAAAGGATGTGCTCTACATAGAGTTCCACGATGTCAATATCCGTATATTGATACAGCATTCTCGCGCCAACCACGTCTTCGATCTCGTTGAACACCGCCTCGCCGTTGTGGAACACAAAATCGATGCCGGCAAGACCGAATTGTACGTTATTAAGCACACGCTGTACCATATCCGTTTCCCTTTTGTTTAGCGTATACGGCTTGGCACTGCCGCCAAGCCCGAAATTACTCCGAAAATCCGACGCTGAGCTTCTCAGCATGGCGCATATAATTTTGCTCCCCACCACATATACGCGAAGGTCCTTCCCCGTATCGGATGCCAGTCGCTGTACCACCGCGCCGCCTTTTTTGAATTCCCGAAGTGCTTTTTGAAGCTCCGCTGCGTTTGACACAAGCTTTACCTCGTGTCCGCCAAAGCCCCCTGCGCTTTTTACTACCACCGGATAGGGGAGCGGTATATCGGTTTCCTCTCCCGTCAAAAACCAGGTATCCATCATGGGGAGCTGAAGACTCGCGGCAAACTGGTGGGTACGGCGCTTGTCGTTGCTAAGCTCGCATACTTCGCTTGAGTTGAAGGTCCTTACCCCCATTTGCTCAAGCTGGCGCGTAAGTATGCTTTCTCGAAGGCGCATAACAGCAAAATCAGGCGGTGTTACAGGCTTTCCGTCATAATAAAGAAAAGGCTTATTTTCCTTTATGCCAAAAGAAAGCCTTTCCAAAAGGTAAACGTCAAGCATCACGCCTCGCTTTTTACAGGCATTAAAATAGAGCTCAATATAATGTCTGTTGCGCTCCGCCTCGAAACCCTCGTAAAAAAGAGCCCCTGTCATACCATTTTCTCCTGATGCATGATGTATTGCATGATGTGCTCGGCCGCATCTACACCTGTGCATTGGAAGATGCCACGAAACTGCGCGTTGGAGTTGACCTCGCATATCAAAGGACCGTTCTTTGTGTTTAAAATGTCCACGCCTCAAAAATCAAGCCCCAGCTCCTTTGCCGCTTTTCGTGCGATAAAAGCCTCCTCCGAAGTCAAAGTGTATGGCTCCGCAGTCCCGCCGATGGATAAATTGGCGCGAAAGTCCCTGTCGTTTTTCCGCTTCATGGAAGCAACAATCTTTTCGCCCACAACGATGGCGCGTATGTCCGTACCGGCACTTTCCGAAATGAACTCCTGCAATAAAACGGGTTTGTCACCGGTTTTCTTTAGGATCGCCTTAACTTCTTCCGCATTTTGTGCCAGATACACCTGTTTTCCGTAGGAGCCGAAAACCTCCTTCACCACCATGGGATAAGAGAATAGCTTTTCCGCTTCGTGCAAGAACAAGAAATCGCCGTAGCCCGCTTTTGGATACGTGAACGGCGCGACAACGGTCTTCGGCATAGGGATGCGTGCTTTTTGAAGTGCTATATGGGTGAGCGCCTTATCGTCGCAAAGCGCGATAGCGCGGGCGCTGTTGTAAAGCCGTACGCCTGCTGCTTCAAGCTGAAGTGCAAGGCGAACATCTTTATCCCAGAATACGGCAAAATCCGGCAGCTTTGCGTTTAAAAGACGCCCGTTTGCGGCGTCAAACACAAGCTCTGCATTTGTTTTTAAACTAAGTGTAACGCCGTTGCGCCGTGCTGCCAGGCCAAGTCTTTCATAAGCATCCGAAAAACCGGGGGTTGAGATAAAGGCGTTAACCACCAAAATTCCTTGTTTATTCATACATGTTAGCATATCACGGCACGTTTTTTCTTTCAATATTCCGATGCGCAAAAAGCTACGGTTTTCGCACTGTTGTGCTATAATAAACACGAACACATCTTACGAAAAAAGGAGATGCGAATTTGGAAAAGCTTCGAAGCGAAATTGAATACACACTCCTCGACAAGCCCGACATCCGCGCAGTGGGCTTTAAGTGTGAAATACGCGGCAAAATACAGGAACGGCAAGATCTCGCGGCTGCATTTTGGAAAGAGCTTCATGACAACGGCCGCATTCTTGCGCTTGAGAACTTCGCAAACGGTTCTCCCATTTTGGGCGTGAGCGCGGATTTTTCAAAGGGCGGATTCGATTTTTACGTCTGCACGCAAACGGATGCGGAACCACCTGAAGGCATGGAAGTTATCGAAATCGAAGGCGGGCTTTTCGCCGTGTTTAAATGCGAAGGCGCTACGCCGGAAGCGGTCAGAAACCGATGGACGGAGATTTACGAAAAATGGTTCTTCCGCTCCGGTTACGGCCACCGCGGCACAGCGGAGGTAGAAGTCTACAGTAAGCTTGGCGAAAGCGAAATATGCGAGCTGCACGCACCTGTTAAAAAGCTCGATAAAAAGGCTCCGCCGCGGCCGAGCGACCGTGCGCGCGACGTTTTTATCATGGTGGTGTGTGCGCTTCTGTTTATGTTCATAGGTTCCGCCTTCAACGGTGCGGACTCGGTACCGCTTATATTCGGCTTAGTGGGTTTGTTAGCCGGTGTAGCCGTCAATCGGTATTTAAAAAAGCGGGATGAAGAAAAGCAAAAAAGCAAAGACGGAGCGTTAAAACCTCCGGACGAGCCTGAGGCGTAAGCTACAATTACGTACCAATCGGTTGCTGATACGCGTTTAAAATGCAGCGGGATGAAATCATCCCGCTGCTAGACTATAACCATTCTCAGATTCTGTTCTCAGAATACCGGTTTTTTCGGGATGATCTGGCAGTCCCAATCCTTGAGCATTCCCTCAAAGCCCTCTGCGAGATGAATAATCTCCGTAGTGAGTCGGTCAAGCTCCTTTTTATCAAGCGCCGCAATCTTATGAAGTGCTACACCATAAGGGTTTTCAAACTCGGGGACGAATTCCTGTTGCCCCACGGCAAAACCAAGTTTGAGCGCCTCGTCGCTAAAGTAATTGACGATAGGCTCGGACGGGAAAAATAGGTGGAATCGCACGCGGCGAGGTGCGGCGAGGTTATCGCCATGCTTTTTTAATAGGGCAATATGGCGGCGGTTCTGCTCGGTCTGAAGCTTAGCAGCATCCGGATATAACAGCCTAAAATATGTTTGCCATTCCGGCTCTTTTTGCATACCTGCGCGGCAGTAAAGAACGCGCTCCTTTGAGGCAATTTTTTCGACCGCTTCAAGATGTTCTTCCTCAGAAGCATAAAAATAAAACTGTATGGCATCAAACGTGCGTATATACCCCGCGTACAGCGGCGCTGTTGCCTTCAGGCACTTTTTTAAAACGTTCTCCGCCCTTTTCACCATACCTAAGTCAAAAGCCTTACCTGGTGTTTTAGCAGCACAGTTTATATACAATAAAACGTTGTAAACAGGGTCAGGTGCATGGTCGTACAAAGCTAGATCAACACAAAACAGCGCATCGTCGCCGTCGATCTGCCAATCATACGTGAAAAGCTCCCCCTGCTTTTTCATAGCGCCCCCATGTTTATCAAAGCAAGTGACATTTGAAATCACTTGCTTCAATAAAACTTTATCTTATATGTTAGTTTTCCAAAACTGCCTTGATGCGGCGTACGCCTGCACTTGAGGCTTCTTCTTTTTTGATGATGAACTTGCCGAGCTCACCCGTATGACTCGCGTGCGGCCCGCCGCAGATTTCCTTGCTGAAACCGGGCATGGAATACACCTTTACACGGTCGCCGTATTTGTCGCCGAATAGTCCTATAGCGCCGGAGTCCTTAGCTTCATCTACGGTCATTTCCTCGCAGACAACCGGAACATCGGCCTCAATGGCAACATTGACAAGGCGCTCCACCTCTTTGACTTCCTCATCGGTCATCTTACGCTCGAAGCTGAAATCAAAGCGCAAACGTTCGGCGGTGATGTTGGAGCCACGCTGCGCAACGCCCGTACCGAGCACCTCGCGAAGTGCTGCCTGCAGCAGATGTGTTGCGGTATGGAGCCTTGCGGTCTGCTCGCCTGTATCGGCAAGTCCGCCCTTGAAGCGCTGCTCAGCGCCCGCCTGCGATTTAAGCTGGTGTTCTTCAAACGCCTTATGGAAGCCCTCAACGTCTACAGTGAGTCCGTTTTCCTTCGCCATTTCCTCCGTAAACTCGATTGGGAAGCCGAAAGTGTCGTATAAGCGGAAAGCGCTCGGCCCGTCGATGCGACCGTCCGTAAAGCGTGCTTTTTCGCGTTCAAATTCCCGCATGCCGTTTTTGAGCGTGCGCTGGAAGCGGACTTCTTCGCGAGAAAGCTCTTCGAGAATCTTCTGTTTGTTGTCTAAAAGCTCCGTATAGAAGCCGCCGTACTGCGCAATAATCGCCTCCGCCACTACGCTGAGGTTGTTTTCGGGCATGCCAAGCTGCATCGCGTAACGGATGGCGCGGCGGATCAACCGCCTTAAGATATAACCCTGATCAATGTTAGAGGGCGTGATACCGCGTGGGTCGCCCAACATGAAGGTTGCGCAGCGGATATGATCTGCAACGATGCGAAACGCCCTCACTGTCTCGGGGCTGTCTTTATAGTTTTTGCCGCTCAAACGGGAAATCGCCGCAAGAATAGGCACAAAAGCATCGATATCGTATGTACTCTCAGCACCCTGCAAGGTGGCGACGGTGCGCTCAAGGCCCATGCCCGTATCCACATTTTTCTGCTTTAAGGGTACGAATTGGCCTTCGCCTACCTTGTTATATTCCATGAACACGTTGTTCCAAATTTCGAGATACTTGCCGCACGAGCAGGAAGGATCACAGCCTTGTGAGCATTTTTCTTTACCCGTGTCATAAAAAATCTCGGTATCGGGTCCGCAGGGGCCGGTCATGCCGGCAGGTCCCCACCAGTTATAGCGCTTTTCGAGATAGAAGATGTGGCTATCCTCTACACCATGCTCCATCCAACAGTCGTGCGCTACGGTGTCGCGCGGCGCATCGGCGTCGCCTGCAAAGCAGGTGAAATAAAGCTTATCCTTGGGAATGCCGAGATATTTCTCATCGGTCAAAAACTCCCATGAAAAAGCGATGCTTTCTTTTTTAAAGTAGTCGCCGAGCGACCAATTGCCCAACATCTCAAAAAAGGTGAGATGGGATGCGTCCCCGACTTCATCGATATCGCCGGTGCGCACGCATTTTTGCACGTCCACAAGGCGCTTGCCGGCAGGGTGCGTAGCCCCCATGAGATATGGGACAAGCGGATGCATGCCTGCGGTGGTGAACAGTACCGTCGGATCGTTTTCGGGGATGAGCGACGCGGAAGGAATAACGGCATGCCCCTTGCTCTTAAAGAAGGCAAGATACATTTCGCGAAGCTCGGCGGACGTTAAATTTCTCATATGCAATGACCCTCTGTATGCCCTAAATGGGCTGTTTTTCATCCGGTAATCGGCTTTTCATTATACGCTGATTCTTGTTTACTTGTCAACGTAAGGGGGCTTGGGCTATAATCATGTACATGAGAACGAGACGGCCGCCACGCATGAAAATAAAGCCCCCCGCGCGGCATAAACGCATCACGCTCGTGGGTGACGAAGGCATGCTTTGGCGCACGATTTTGATTGGTGCGGGTATCCTCGCGCTTATCATCGTGCTGATTGTTGTGTCACGCCCCGAACCGCAGCTGATGTCGAGTTTGGAGATTCAAAGCGTAGAGGAACGCGGCATATTGCGCGTAGGCGTCCGTGAGGATGTTCCGAAGCTTAGCGACGACGGCGAGGGTATTGAGGTAGCGCTCGCGCAACTTTTAGCCAAGCGCATGCTACCCCATCTGCCCGGCGAAAGCGCCGTCAAGCTCGTGACCGTATCGAGCGCAACCGCAGGCGCGCGCCTGGATGATGCATCCATCGACGCAGCGATTGCGCTTTTAGAAAAAGACGCCTCCCCTAAGTACCTGTATTCCGATGCCTATTATCAGGAACCCGCGCGGTTTTTAGTGAGAGAGGGTATGGAGTCTGACCCCATCCACAACATCACCGTAGGCTGCATACAAGCCTCCCCGTGGATGAGTTCCTCCTCCGGCGACAAACTGCCCTCCGCTGGTCAAAAGCTTCTTACAGCGTATGTTGAGGCGCATCCGAGCGACGGTATTGCGATAAAAACATTTGCATCCTACGACGATCTTCTCACAGCACTCCAAAACGGCACAATCGGCGCCGCCGTGATGACAGATCTCTACATGAATATGTACCGTGAAAGCTATACGTTTTCCGTTTCTCCTGCGGTGCTTGGTAATGTGGAATACGCCATGGCCGTTTCTACAGATTCCCCCGCTTTCATACAGCTTTTCAACCTCATGCTCAGCGAAATGAAAGCTGACGGAAGCCTCTTAGCGCTTTACCGGGAACACGGGCTGTAAGGCAAGGGCACAGCGCTTGCTGCATAGATCAAAGCACGTCAATTCTTCTTCTGATAATGACAATCACAAACAGGGCCACCGCTCGCCAGTGTATATTCCCGGGTGAAAACGGTATTTGTGATCTTGGCCATACTATAATCATAGGCGCACATTGCAGGCGTGATTTCAGATATGCCCAAGTCCTTCATAAGATTATAGATTCCGCATTTATCAAATAACATATCATAACTATCCGGTGTCTGGCCGGCTAAGAACTTATATCTCCAAGTGTAGGGATTTGTTGCATGTTGGCTTTTTTTTGCATCAGCTATCAGCTTTTTTTGATATTTCTTTGAAAAAACATTTGTGCGCTTCAGAATAATCTGCATCACAATGCTGTCATTATTAGCCGCTTCATAATAGGAAGTCAGCTCCCTAACCGAAGGTTTCTTGTCCATACAAATATAAACCGATGCCAACATAGCTGCGCTTAGAATTGTGGTAAACAGTATATCGTTTTTCCCATACTCGGGAATTTTATTGACAATCTTATAATATATTCGTTTTGCTTTTTTTCATGAGTTCGCTGCGTTGTTCCGGCGCGCTGCCGAGCAACTGCAGATGTTTGCGAAAACTTGGTGAAAAAACCGTCCACATTCCTTTTGCCGGGATTCCCGATTTCATAAGCTGTCCCCCACTTTAAATTTGATATATGGTCCGTATCTATACAACTCACCGCGACGCAGGTTATGCAATATCGAATTTACTCAACAAAAGCGAAATATACACTTGCACATTAGGAACCTATGTATCAATCCTGGTCTTTTAGGGGTATGTTTCTATAAACCAAATCCACTCTCTCGCTGAACCCTTTATGCTCCCAAAATGTATTACCAATCTCATTCGTACGAAATACAACAAGCGCCACCTTATGAATACCCTCAGATTTCAAAGCCATTAATGCATTGTCAACCAAAATTGAGCCGATGCCTTTGTTTCTGTGTACGATAGAAACTGCTGTGTGGTGTATATAACCGCGTCCGCCATCGTGACCGGACAAAATAACGCCTGCAATTTTGCCGGATTCTATTGCAACAAAGCAAGTATTTGGGTTTCTCGTGAGATATTGATCAATGCCTTCTTTTGAATCATCTATATCATTTAATCCCATTCCGGGCGTTGCTATCCATAACTTGTATACTTCTTCATAATCATAAATTGACATTTTTCTTATTTCCATAAAGTCACCGCCGCCTTCTTGTGATTTATAAAGCAATGATACACTGCGTTTATCATTTTTCCAATAGGGTACTGAGGTGTAAAGTTTAGGTTAAAAACAAAGACTGCACGAAAGGTTTAATCCTTTGATGCAGTCTTTAGTTTGGGGTAAACACCCTTCACAAGTTGCTTTTCAGTTATTTTTTGCCTTTGGCGTTTCCGTTATTCCCGTTCGAGTTTCCGTTATTCCCGTTCGAATTTCCGTTATTGCCGTTTGAATTTCCGTTGGAATTTCCGCCGGATTTCCCTTTAGCTTTTCCGGAATTGTTGCCGGATCCGTTGTTATTTCCGTTGCCATTATTTTTCTTTTTATCTTGTTCGGTTTGCGTAGTTACCGAACTATCGCCGGCTTCATTCTCGGTTTCATTCACGGATGTGCCGTCTTCTTCAGGCGCCGGTGTTTCAGCGGGGAGTGCGGCTTTGTTGGCCTTCCTGTTCGCCTTCGTTTCAGCTTGAATCTGCTGCACAGATTTATTTATCCACTCTTCCGTAGCATAATCTGATTCATCCGCAGTGCTTGCCTGTAGTTTTTGCACCAGATTAAGTTTCCCGGGGGTTACGCCAAGTGCCCTTGCCTCCTGCACCCGCTCATATCCTACGCTGATAACTACTATATCAATTCCTTCACCATCATCTTCGCTAGGCGGCGTGGCGTCGGGATCAGGCGTTG
>JAEWZS010000242.1 GCA_023458355.1 Bacillota bacterium | reverse complement strand
GAGGTGCCCAAATAGAATACCTCAATGCCGTATTTTTCAATACCGCCGTGCTTAATGTCGATGATCTCCCTAAGACCGACGCTGTGCTCATCCTCGCCGACCGTGCCGCATACAACGCGCATAGGCTTTTTCTCGATAGCGGCGCGAAGCTCATTGTCGCTTAACACCTCGGGATCTTTGGGGATAACAAGATCGTCAACGTTTATGCTGAAGCCGACTTTACCTTTGAGCTCAATGCGCGTGCCCTCTGCACCGTGCATCACCTCGCAGTTGATAACCTCGGGATCTTGTAGGTTCATGCGCCGTGCAAATTCGAGCGCAGCGGCGGAAGCCACCTTCCTTTCGGTGGGGAAAAACATGGTGAGCATTACAGTACCGTCTGCAAGCCATTCCATTTCGGGCTTCAATTGCTTGGCACCGGGGTTTTTATACTCAGAAACGCCGGCCATGCGCGTGTACACGTTGTCGGTATCGTCAAGCTCGTCGATAAAGATGATCTTTTCGGGCACTTCTAAAGTACAGCCGCCGATGAGTTTCGCGGGGTCGTTGACAGCGCTTTGGTCATACTGCGCAACATTATTGTAGCCGTAATGCGCGGTAACGGGTGCGAAATAATCCTTTTCGCGCTTGTAAATCATGCCCGTGCCGATACCGCCGTCGATCTTTCTTACAATGCCGTCGCCGTTTCGCTCGGGGAACATGCCCGAGTCTACAAAATAGCCCGCTTCGACAGCCTTGAAATAGCCGCCCATCTCGAGCATTTCCTCCATAAAGAGCACTGCACGCTCCTTTAGTTCACGCGCTTTGTCGCGCAAATAGCCGCTGTCTTTTAATTCCACCATCTCCATAAGCCCGTCAAGGCCAACAAGTGTCTGCTTGGCGGTGTCGCAGGCTTCTACATTGTAGATATGCCAGGGCACATTGCGGCCTTCGTCCGGGGTGATGGTAGATTGTATGTCCGCGCTCGTGAGCTTGCTTATGAACATGTTGAGTACATGTGTCACAGTCGCTTCGCGGGCGGATGCTTCTATGTACTTGGTGTTCATCTGTGCGCGCATGCGGTATTCGCGGAACAGTTCACGAAGCGCTACGGCATAGGGAAGGTCAATATACACGCAAGGCGCGGGGGTTGCGGTAGGCGGGACTGTAGAAAGGCAGATGTTCTTTTTGTCCATGCCTACCTTTGCGGAAAACAAAGCGTTGATGGCATGCTGCACCATGAGCTCCGGCATTACCTTCCACGCATCGCGTGCAGTAGCGTTGGCGTTATGCGCACCGTCAATTTGCGCCATGTTGGCCCATGCCATAATCTTTTTGGATTCGCATGCGTCAACAAACGAGCGCACCATATTGATGTTGCGGTAGATTACATTATACTGCGGGTCTTGATGTGCGCCGTTGACACCTTCTTCGGCAAACATCACCGCGATATCCGGTCCGGCTACACCGCTCACATAGGAGTGGTAGTTTATGGGGCGGCCCACTTCATCCTCAATGAAATCAAGCGCTTTTCTTTGCGCGCGCACTTGCTTTCTCGTAATGGGTACACCGCCGCTGCCCTGCGGGCTGCCTTCGATTAACCCGTCGTAATGGCTTTGACCTGCCGTGCGGATAACCATAATGTGGTCGGCACCGTGGTGTGCGGCCATGCGCATGCGGCGAATATCGTCTTCAAAACGACCGGAGGCAATCTCCGTGGTAATAACGGGATCTGGCTGCGGGTCTATATCACCGAAGTTGTGCGCGGGTGGCAAAGGTACGGAGCTCTTTAAGGGCTTGGAACAATCTCGATAGGTGAAAGCACCCATTTGGAGATTATCCACATGCTCGCGCCATGTCCAGCCGCGCCTACGGGGACGGTAGTTTTCGAGGTTTTCAAGTATTTTCTCTACGTCGATATTCTTAGTGGGGTCGAGCCTATATTCATCCATTATCCATTACCCCCGTTAAAAAGCGATTCAGCTTCCTCCCAGTATTTACCCTCCATAAGGGCAAGCCCCGCATCGCGGATGGGGAGAGAATGTTCTTTTGCAATCTTATACACTACATGCCCCGCCCCGTGGCCGATGAGCCTATGCTCCACGCACGCGTCCACAAGCGCTTTTGCCTCAAGCGAGGAGAAACCCATGCGCAACAGCACCGAGCGCTCCACCGAGGGTGTCGTGTTTTCGTAACCGAGCTTGAGCATGGGGTCAACCAGCTCCCCGGCAAGGCTCCAGAAGCGCTTTTCAAGCGCCTCATCGGTGAGGCCCTTTAGATGCTCGCGGCGTGCCTCGAAATCGTCTTGTCTTTTCATGCGTCCTCCCTGATGCAGCGAAGTACAAACTCGCTGTCGGTCTTGGTTTCCTGCGCCAAAAAGGCGATATCCTCCGGGGTGTAGCTGCCGTTGTGCGCGCGAAGCGCATTTTTGATGAGCGATGCGCGAAGGTGGTTTATATCCGCATCCCGCGCTTTCATAAGCGACGGGTGCTTTGGCAAAATGATGTTTGTGCCCGGGACTTCCTCCACGGGGTTTCCGAACCGCACTTCGATGCCGTTTTTCCTGGCAAAAGAAAGCTGCGGATTTACATGCTTGCCGGCACCCGTATACTCCGTTTCCTGCACCACGATGCTTTGATCCACATCCATCTCCTGCGCGAGCGAAAACGCCGCTGCCAAAGATGTATTGCCTGCAGGCCCCTTTTCAAGCCCCTCGAGCGGGGCGAGCATTTCCGTCATATAAAATACCTCGCCTTGGGTCACGGTTACATATCTGTCCATATAGCGAAGCGGCCTTGCGGCACTTCTTGGTACGTCGGAGCGGTCCGGCCATGTGGAATAGGGCATGCCAAAGCCGGTGTGGCCGGTCGTAAAGGATTTTTTATTGAACTGCGCGTCGCTTGCCATGTGGAGGCCTTTGAGATTTACGCTCGCTGCCACCACCTGTGCGCCGCAGTCTGCCTTCTTTAAACCTCGTGCGGTACCTGTCAGGTTGCCGCCGCCTGCGTTGGTGCAGACGACAACATCGGGATCTTTGCCCTCGCGCGCACGGAACTGCTCGGCAATCTCATACCCGAGCGTTTCAACACCCAAAATACCGTAGGCGGTATAGAGTGAAGCGTTAAAGAAACCTGTGTCCTCTAAAAGACGTAAGAACACATAAAATAGCTCGGGGCCTACACTAAGCTGTACGACCTCCGCACCCAATGCTTCGCATTTTCGCGCCTTTTCGATAATCTCAGGCTGGCCTTTGCCCTTAGAATCGTAGCATTCCTGCACCACAATGCACTTTAATCCGGCCATGGCGCATACGCTTGCGACCGCTGCGCCGTAATTGCCGCTCGTTGCGGATATAGCGCCTTTATAGCCGAGTTTTTTGGCGGTATAAATGCTCGTTGCCGCGCGGCGCACCTTAAAGCTGCCCGAGGGGTTTGCTGCCTCGTCTTTGATAAAGATTCGTGCGCCTTTGCCGGGGGCTGCAAATTTCCTTGCAAGTGCTGTGATATTTTTAAGTTCAATCAGCGGCGTATTGCCGATGGAAAAGCCACGCTGAATGTCGATCACCTGTTCTATCGTCAGACCGGGTGCGCGCATGAGCGCTTCATAGTCAAACGCGATGGAGCCGCTTTCAAATAGGGAATAATCCATACCGACAGCAGCCTTCATGATATCGAACTTTCGCGCCATTACGGCTTCGTAAGAGGTGTGTTTCATATGCTTTCACCTCCAAAAAGAAGCGCGCGGACGGTATCGTCAATCTCCAAAAGCTCGGGGACAAAATCTCCGAAATCGTGGGAAAAGCGCGGGTTCACCTCTAAAAGCGTGCCTTTTACCTTCCGCCCCGTGCGCGTGATTACCGTTGTTTGGGAGCCTAAACGCGCGGGGGCCGTGAGCCTTCCCTTCACCCATTGCTCAAGCGGTACCTTGTGGGTATCGTCAGGAACCTGCGGCGCACGCTGCGCCGACTCTAGTATCACGCTGTGTAAAAGTGCCCAATCGCCTTTTTGTGCCATAACGCCTCTCCTTTATAAAATTGCGGGAACTATCTGTGCCTTATGTTCAATTACTACTACTTTATATAGTCGCGGAAATCGCCCATGATTGCGCGGGGTACCGGCAAATCCAGCATGGTTTTTAAACCGGGCTCGCTGTTGATGACATGCGGGATCATATTCACGCACATGGCAATGGTGCCGATGCCGCCGTCCACCTCGGGACGAATCTGCATATTTACCTCCGGGCTTCCTTTTAATACGATATAATCGCCTGTATAGGTGCCCTCGGCCTCGGGTTCAATCTGCTGCGGGTGGATCATGTCGATCTTCTTTTCCCCGTTCACATAGCCTTGGCCGGTCATATTTACGCCTGCTACGTCGCCCGCGCGAGCAAAGCCGTAAGCGCTTTTACGATCTACCGTGGTAATTATGGGCTTCATCTGCTGCTCGAAGCGGTCAATTTTCCAACCGAGCGCCTCGCCGATCATCCCTACGGATTCCGCAAAGCCGACATGCCCTGCGAGCGTGCCGTCTTGAACGCCTTCTTCAAACGCCTTAACACTAAGCCCAACGCCCTGCTCTTCCATTACCGCCGGACCAAAGGGAGAAAGGCTGTTAACGCGTTTGCACATGACTTCTTCTACATCCGTCATGCAGCCCGAAAGGCAAATGGCGAGAAGATCCATCATAAGCCCGGGGTTGATGCCCGTTCCTAGTATGGTAACGCCGTTATCCTTGGCGATTTTATCCATTTGCTCAGCAAGCTCGCTTGACTGCGCTTTGGGGTAACTCATCTCCTCGGCGGTGCAGATGACGTTTACACCCTGCTCGGCTGCGAATTTAATTTTAGGAAACGCCTTTTTTGTAAACGAGTCCGTGGCAATTACGCAGATGTCAGCGCCCAAAATTGCCTGCTCGATGGAGGGGTTTACAACTACATCGTAATGCTCTTTGCGCTCCATACCTAATAGCTCAAAAATGCTTTTGTTTACGCGGTCGGGATGAATGTCGCAAACGCCGGTAATTTCAACACCTTTTTTCCTCAAGAGCACCTTAGCGACGCCGCTGCCCATCGCGCCGAAGCCCCAAATCGCAGCTTTTACCATTTTCATATACTTCCTCCGTCGGGTTTTAATGTGGAATCGCAGTTTGTTAGATGAGTTGCTTCCATTATAACACAACGGATGTATATTTCAAGAAATAGAATAGATTTTATACATTTTGGGTAATCACAGAAATCGCCTGTATTTTGGCGTTTTTCTAAATTTCAATTATGTATAAAGCTTGTCTGTTGTCCCGGGCGTTATTCTCCCGCCATTTTTAGGACATACTGTAGCTATCAGGAAAACGGAGGTATCGATATGGAAGGAAAACCCGTAGCAAGCTCGGAACTTGAAGCGCGGCCGGAAAACGCAAAAATAAGCGCTGTGCTTTCTCTAAAGCAGATACAGGAAGATGTGGCGTTTCAAAAGAAGTACGCAAGAGCGCATTTTAGGCTTGGTGTACTGCGCACCGTGCTGGCGGTGCTTGTACTTGCTGCGGCGGCGGTTCTGCTGTTTAGCGGCGTACAGCAGGTGCAAGCTACGCTCACGCGTCTCGATGCCATGATGGATAAGATTGAGAGCATCGATTTAACAGGCATCGGCCAAAGTGTTGAAGTCCTAAAACAACAGGGAAACAGCATTGCCGAGGAGACCACGGAAAAGCTCGATGCAGCACTGGCGCAGTTTCAGGAAATGCTTGGTGCTATGGAGAAGGTGGACTTTACAGCACTTACGCAAAGCCTTGAGGATTTTAAGGTTCTTATAGAGCCGGTACGGGCGTTTTTCGGGGGCTAAATACACTACACGTTGTTTTTAAAGATAAGGGCGGATGATTTCACCGCCCTTTTTTGTGCGCGTGCTTTACCCTTTTTCGGATACGAAAAAAGAGGCCTCACTTTTTTGATCCGCATTTTCGCAAGTAAAAGCAAATATTCGCAGTTTCATCCATTATCCGCTTGCATGGAAGGTTTTATAATAGATTAAGGATTTCTATGTTTATCATACTGTGAGGGCGGAATTCATGCAGTACGGAAGATTTGACGAAAAAAAGCAGGAATATGTCATCGATCGGGTGGATTTACCCGTTTCTTGGACCAATTACATAGGCATCAACGATATGTGCGGCGTGTTCAACCACACGGCCGGAGGCTATCTATTTTACAAAACCCCCGAATACCACCGCATCACGCGCTTTCGCCCCAACGGCGTGCCCATGGATTTTCCCGGCCATTATATCTACATCCGTGATGACGAGACGGGCGAATACTGGAGCGTTTCGTGGCAGCCTGTTGGGAAGCCGCTCGACAAAGCGCAATATACCTGCCGACACGGCCTTTCCTACAGCGTGTATGAGTGCGACTATAACGGCATACAAGCCTCTCAAACATTGTTTGTCGCAGCAGACGACCCCGTGGAATTTATCGACGTAAAGCTTAAAAACACTTCCGAGAAAAAGCGGACTTTAAGCGTTTACTCCTACCTCGAGTTTTCGTTTCACCATATCGACATGGATAACCGCAATTTCCAGATGAGCCTATATGCCGCCGGTTCACGTTATGAAGACGGCGTAATAGAGCATGATCTTTACTATGAGGAAAACGGTTATCAGTTTTTTACCTCCAATTTTAAACCCGACGGCTTCGACTGTTTGCGCGACGCTTTTATAGGCCCCTACCGCACGGAGCGCAACCCCGTTGCGGTGGAGCACGGTTCATGTTCATCCAGCTTTGAAAAGGGCGGCAACCATTGCGGCACTTTACAAAAAAAGCTTGTGCTCGAAGCAGGGGAGGAAGTTCGCCTCATTTACCTTCTGGGCGAAGGAGGAATTGACGCGGGCAAGCGCATGCGCGATAAGTACGCGAATAACGAAGCGGCTGACATGCAGCTTAATGAGCTCGCCGCATTTTGGGAGAATAAGCGCCAAAAGCTTCAGGTCAATACCCCCAATGACGGCATGAATGCACTTTTAAACACATGGACGCTATACCAGAGCGAGATCAATGTTATGTTCTCGCGTTTTTCCTCCTTCATCGAGGTTGGAGGGCGTACGGGGCTCGGCTACCGCGATACGGCGCAGGACGCGATGGCCGTGCCCCACTCCAACCCCGAAAAATGCAAGGAGCGTATCGTGCAGCTGCTAAAGGCGCTCACGAACGAGGGCTATGGTTTGCATCTGTTTGAGCCTCAATGGTTTGAGGAGGAAGGCAAACAGCAAAGCTTTAAATCCCCTACGGTAATCCCTAAACGCGATAAAAAGGACATCGTGCACGGCATACAAGACGCCTGTGCCGACGATGCGCTTTGGCTTGTATCCGCTATCGTCAACTTCGTAAAGGAAACGGGTGATTTCGAATTTTTACATACACCCGTGACATATGCGGACTTTGGTGCAGACGATGTTTACGACCATATGAAGCGTATACTCGACTTTTCCGCCAAACAAGTAGGCAAAAACGGCATCTGCAAGGGTTTGCGCGCCGATTGGAACGACTGCCTTAATTTGGGCGGCGGGGAAAGCGCCATGGTGAGCTTTTTGCATCATTGGGCACTCGTACAGTTCGTTGAGCTTGCGCGTTATCTCGGCAAAATTGAGGATGTAAACACCTATGAAGCTATGGCAAAGCATGTGAAGGAAGTTTGCGAAAACGTGCTTTGGGACGGCAAATGGTACATACGCGGTATTACGGCGGACAATCGAAAAATAGGCACACATACCGATGAAGAGGGTCGTGTGCACTTAGAAAGCAACGCCTGGGCGGTACTTTCGGGGGTAGCGTCCATGGAGCGCGGCAGGCAGAGCATGGATTCCGTTAAAGAATACCTATTTACCGAGTATGGCCTCATGCTAAACGCCCCTCCGTACACCAAAGAGGATGACGGCATTGGCTTTGTGACACGCGTCTACCCGGGCGTTAAGGAAAACGGCGCTATATTTTCGCACCCAAACCCCTGGGCATGGGCGGCAGAATGTATATTGGGCAACGGTGCGCAAGCCATGGAGTTTTATGACGCGCTTTCGCCTTATAACCAAAACGATAAGATCGAGATACGCCAGTCGGAGCCGTATTCCTATTGCCAGTTCATAATGGGTAAGGCACATACGGCATTTGGCCGCGCGCGCCATCCGTTTATGACAGGTACCGCAGGATGGGCGTATTTTTCTGCCACACAGTACATGCTTGGTATGCGCCCGGGCTTTGACGCTCTCGAGCTCGATCCTTGCGTGCCTGCGGGCTGGAAGGAATTTTCTATTGTCCGCACATGGCGCGAGGCACGGTTTGATATACGGGTGGAAAACCCGCAAGGCGTGCAAAAGGGCGTTAAGGAGATCTACCTTAACGGCGAGCGCGTGGAATGTATCGCAGTGCAGGCAAAAAACACCACGCACAATGTTCGCGTCGTGATGGGCTAAACGTTGATTGAATGTTCAGTTATATGGTGTAATGAGAGAAGGAGATAGTTCCATGATTCGATTTGGAACGGGGGGCTGGCGTGCCATCATAGCCGATGGGTTCACCAAAGCAAACGTACAGCTTCTTACCTTTGCGCTATGCAAAATGATGCGCGACGAGGGAAAAGAAAAAAGCGGCGTTTGCATCGGGTACGACAGGCGCTTTTTATCGCGGGAGGCTTCGCATTGGGCAGCGGAGGTGTTTGCGGCACAGGGGATTTTTTGCCGCGTTATCGACCGCGAAGCCCCTACCCCGCTTATTATGTTTACGGTAAAACAGCTCAATACCGAGTACGGCATGGCAATCACCGCCAGCCATAATCCCGCCGTGTACAACGGTGTAAAACTTTTCACCGCCGGTGGGCGTGATGCTTCCGAGACGGTAACACGCAAGCTCGAGAGCTATATCGACCGCCATGAGCACGAGCCAATCCCCCTCATGGAGTATGAGGAGGCTAAGACAAGCGGCGTTGTGTATGAAATTAACCCGCTTAACGACTATATCGACAGCATCTTGGCGCTCGTGGATACCGAGGCCATTAAAAAGGCGCGCTTAAAAATCGCCTTAGACCCCATGTACGGTGTGAGCCAAACGAGCCTTCGAACAATACTTCTTACTACGCGCTGCGAAGTGGATGTTATCCACGAGCGGCATGATACGCTCTTTGGAGGCAGACTTCCCGCGCCAAACCCGGATACCCTAAACAGTCTGAGCGATTTTGTTGTGGAAAACAAATGCAGCCTCGGCATAGCAACCGACGGGGATGCCGACCGTATCGGCGT
>JAEWZS010000241.1 GCA_023458355.1 Bacillota bacterium | reverse complement strand
GCGGCACATGCTGCATAGCCCTCCTGCTTTCCCGGCCGTACGGAAAAATCACCGATGCCGAGGTCGAATATAACCGCCGCCGGTACGATTGGAACTACGCCGCCCGGCATCGGAACGCCTATACCCTTCTTTTCTAAAAACTGCATCGCACCCGACGCAGCATCAAGCCCATAAGCACTGCCTCCGCAGAGCATAATGGCATTGACGCGTTCCACAAGGTTATAACCTCTTAAAAGATCCGTCTCACGGGTGCCCGGAGCGCAGCCACGAACATCTACGCCCGCCACGGCACCACCCTCGCATAAAACGGCAGTACAGCCGGTAAGTGCTGCTTTATCGGTATAATGTCCGACCTTAATACCGTCAATTTGCGTCAAATATCCGCCCATGGCCGTTCTCCTAACCTTTGCTTGCGTCGCGAATGGATACATCGCCTGCATTTACAGCTACAAGTGCTCCGTCTAATGTTCTCACCATAAGCCTCCCTTGGGCATCGAGCGTTTCCGCAATGCCCGAAAGCTTGCTGTCCACTCCGATTATATCCACTTTTTTCCCGAGTGTACAGCTTGCGGCGGTATAGCGCTTCAGTAGGTGTTCAAAGCCTCCATCCGTTTCACAAAGCGGAAAAACACCCTCCATGCAGTTGAGCATGGCAGCGAGCACGGTCTCACGCTCTACTTCTTTCCTAGTGATAAGCCTTAAGGAGGTTGCCGTATCGCGTATATCGCCTTCGAACAAAGTTTGGTTCACGTTGATACCCACGCCTACGACAAGGAAAAGACTCTTTTCGCTTATGCCTGCCTCAAGTAGGATGCCTGAGAGCTTTTTACCGCGGTACATTAAATCGTTTGGCCATTTGATTTTCGCTTCGATGCCCATTGGTTTAAGCGCCTCAAAAAGTGCAAGCGCTGTGGCAAGCGGGTAACGCGGCGCAAATTCTGACAGTATATTCGGGCGTAGTACGAGGCTCATGCATATGCTTTGCTCTGCCTCATCGCTCCACGCCTTGCCGCGCCTGCCTCGTCCTTCAAGCTGGTGCTCACTCACCACTAGCTGCCCGTTTGGACATTCGCTTTGCGCCATGCACTTGGCTTTTATGTTGGTGGAATCTACTTTTTCAAGAAAAACAGCGTTTCTGCCGAGCACTTTAGTTTTTAAAAGCTCGTCGAAGCGTTCATGCCTCATCATCGTCTTCCACCTCACCTTCATAAAAAGCATCTAATGTGCCTTCAGTGT
This sequence comes from Bacillota bacterium, assembly GCA_023458355.1. Classification (GTDB taxonomy): domain Bacteria; phylum Bacillota; class Clostridia; order Christensenellales; family CAG-138; genus UBA7707. Next base: position 15,548 of record JAEWZS010000241.1, on the reverse strand, counting down.
CTCCAAAGAGGCTCTCCACTGAGCTCTTAATGCAATCGTAAGTAAATCCACGCGCGGCGAGACGCTTCACAACGCGCATCTTAGCCTCGTCACAAGGAAGCTTTGAAAACTGCGTTTGTAGCTTTTCAGCCATAATAAATGTGTTTTTCATTTCGGCCGCATCGTCCACAGATGCAACCGCTTCCGCAATTATCTCTTTTGGCAAATGATGGGAATAGAGCTGCTCCTTAAGCTTTTTTCGGCTTACGGGCTTTGTGCGAAGCCTTGAATCCACAAAATCCGTGGCGTATTTTATATCGTTAAGGTAATTTAACTCTTTGAGACGCTCGACTGTTTGATAAATCTCAGATTCCCCGTAATTCAAAGTGTCGAGTTTTAGCTCTACCTCGCGCACACTGCGTGCCTTGACGCTCAAATAATCAAGTGCCGCGTCCATTGGGTTTTGACCCTTTTTTTTCGCCATAACCTACCCAGCTTTCTTTGTCATAATACCGCATCGAACGCGCATACTAAGTCCGTAACGCCTAAATTTATAACAGGAGGATGCTATATGCCGATGAATCAAACCCCTACACCCTTTGCGCAATCCCCGCAAATCGAGTCCAAAAATCTTGACATCGTGAAGGATCAGATGCACCATGAGGCGCTTGCTTACAAGAAATGCACCGTATACGCGCAGTATTTTACGGAGCAGCCCTTAAGGGACATGGCCAATAGTATGGCGCAGCACCACAAACAGCACTTTGACGCGCTCAATACCTACCTCAACAGCCATCAGTAAGGAGGAATCTTAAATGCAGCAAAACGCGCCTATGACCGAACAGGAGATTTTGACCGACCTTTTGACCCAGGAAAAGCAGTGCGTAAAGGATTACGCGGGTAACATCACCGAGGCTTCCTGCAAAAACCTCAGGCAGCTGCTTTTGAGCAACCTGACGGAGTGCTCCACCGACCAGCTCACTGTGTTCGAGCAGATGAAAAGCCGCAACTTCTACAAGACCAAAGACGCACCCGATAACGACGTGCAGACGACTAAGCAGGAGATGCAGACGCTCAAACAACAAACGGGGATATAAAGGCTCCGCCTTTCACCAATAGTGGCTGCTGCCACTTGTATGAAAGGAGAAACTCCAATAGCTATCAAAAAACAAGGGCGGAACTTCTGCCCTTGTTTATTTTAGCATAAAATATTTTCCTTTTCATTGCTGACTTGCATTTTCCTCGTTGTATTGAAATGCAACTAAGAGCGCTTCTCGGCTTCTCAACTCCTCAGCCGTAAGTGGTTTTTGTGCGGTACCCATGCAGTCATTACAGGTGTTCAAACATTCGGGGCAGCGGCATCCGCTCTCAAGCCCGCGCTCGGACTGTACCATATAGACGCCGCAAAGCCTGCAGGAGCATCTCATTTTCCCTTGCCTCCCTGCGTGGATGGCGTTGCCTCAACTTCTGCGTCTTGTGCAAGAATCGTTTCTTGCGGTGTAGGTTCAATAAGCTCGGCTTCCATGGGTTTTGCGCCTATTAGCCGCGTCAGAGGGCTACCCTCAGGCAAAAATGCTTGAATCTCGGTAACGGGAATGGCAAATTGCGGTGCAGGATCTACATAGGTGGTAATCTCGTACTGGCGATACATCAACACAAGTTCATTTCCGGATATATAGTAAAGCTGCCTATCCTCCATGGGCATCACTTCGCAAAGGAGCGTAAGCCCATTGTTTTTCGCTTGTATGGTAACGATATCGGGCAGCACGCGCCGCCATCTGTCGTTTTCAGCATCAAAATTATCCGCAATGGAGAGTTTTTCGCCCGTCGTAACATCGTAGTTTAAGGAGATTATATCTATGGGCTCACTCGTATCAAGGTCTTTCACCTCGAGCACAGCGGACAGAATGCCGTTGCTGTTGTTGGTGATCATGTATGTCGTGAATACCTGCACATCGCTTTCTTTCACGCAGTTCATAACGTCTTGATGAATGGAAGCGTTAATTTTATCCGCATTTTCACCTTCGATATGCGGATAAAGCATGACGCCTTCGTCGTTGGAGATTACGCTGCGTGTAATGTAAAGTGGCGGTATAGGCGTGCTTTGCGGCGTAACGCCGGGCGAAATACGGACCGCATCCGTATGGAGTTTAACATCGTCCTCGCCGCTTGAGCAGGCGCTAAAAAGGAGTGCTCCAAACACGCATATCAACATACCCGCCTTAGTGGCCCATGCGCGCTTCATATAAGCTCCTCCTTACTAACCTTATTCCCCCAAATTATAACATAAAGGAGCAGGTATTCGTATGAACAAAGCGTTAAATAACCGTCACTACCTCTGTGTTTTCCAAAGCTTCTATGATCATGGCTGTAAAATCAACATTAGCTTCGCTCTTTCTTATTCCCGTTACAGTTGGCTTTGTCACAGGGTGCTCCGGGACAAACACAGTACAGCAATCTTCATAGGGCAATATAGAGGTTTCAAAGGTATTGATCTTTTTTGCAATTGTAACAATCTCGTCCTTATCGAAGCCGATGAGCGGGCGAAATACCGGCATATGCACCGCATCGTCGGTAGCGCATAAGCTTTCGAGCGTTTGACTCGCTACCTGTCCCAGCGCTTCTCCTGTGATGAGAGCCAGTGCGCCGTCTTTTTCGGCGATGGTTTCTGCGATTTTCATCATGAGTCTTCTCATGATAACCGTAGTTTCCTTGGGCGGGCATTGATCGTAGATAGCTAGCTGTATTTTTGTAAACGGAACCAAATGCAGCTTAACTTCCCCTGAGTATTCACTTAAAAGCTTTGTAAGCGCGACCACTTTATCGCGAGCTCGCTCACTTGTGTAAGGATAACTGTAAAAATGTACGGCGGATAGTTCAAGCCCGCGCTTTGCCATAAGGTAGCCCGCTACAGGGCTGTCAATTCCACCCGATATGAGAAGCGCCGCTCTGCCGGCAGTACCAGTAGGCATACCACCTGCACACGGAATTTCCTCACAGTATACATAAGCGCTGTCGCGCACCTCCACGGTAACCTTTAAGGCAGGCGCGTGCACATCCACATAAAGCCTTTCGGGGTACTCCTCCAAAATGAGATGCCCGAGCTCGCGGCAAATTTCTTGTGAGTCGAGCGGAAATCGTTTATCGCCGCGCCGTGCAAGCACCTTGAAACTCAACCGTTCTTTACCCTCAAGCGCAGGTTCCACAAGCGTCTTTGCCGCATACAAGATTGTATTCATGTCCTTGTTAACCGAAAGCGCCGGACTCACGGAGTGAATACCGAATACCTTTTGGAGCTTATTGATTACGCTTTCTTCATCGGTATCTTTAAGGCCGCGCACGTAGATGCGCCCCTGCTCGTAACGTGAGGAAGCTCCGGTTCCGACAAGGGCACCGTTAATACGCTGCAAAAGCTTTCGCTCAAAAAATGGTTTGTTCAATCCCTTAAGGTGGATCTCCGCATAGCGAATGAGGAGTACTTTTTCCATGGTGCCTCCAAAATAATTTATCTTCTTGTGTAACGCCTGAGTGTGGGCAAAATCTCTTTTATAGCAGCTGCGGTGGCATCCATCTCAGCTAACGTATTCATGGGAGAAAAGCTAAAACGTATCGCGCCTTCCTGACGTTCGCCAACAATGCCCATAGCATTGAGAATTCGGTTTTTGCCGGCCTTATGCGCGGCACATGCGGAGCCTGTGGATACGTATATCTCCATAGCCTCCAATGCGTGCAGCAGCACCTCACCGCGAACACCTAAAAACGATGCGTTTAAAATGTGCGGTACGCTCTCCTCTATTGGCGGCCCGTTGAGAACGACCTGCGGGAGTGCCGATAAACGCTCCGCGAGCCTCCGCTTGCAAGCATACATGGAATCGGTGAACCGCGCAAGGTTTTTCAGATAGAATTGTAGCGACGCATCCATACCCATGATGCCCGGCGTATTGAGCGTACCGGAACGCAGGTTTTTTTCCTGTCCACCGCCCGATTGTCCTCCGGCAAAACGAAGTCCTTTTTTTACATAAAGTGCTCCGACACCCTTTGGGCCATGAAACTTATGTGCACTCACGCTGTAAAGATCCACGTTTTTGGCATCGAACGGAACCTTTAAAAATCCTTGTACACCGTCACAATGCACCACTGCCTGAGGCGCCTTTCGCTTAACAAGCTTATAGACCGACTCCATATCGTTGACAGTCCCTACCTCATTATTCACCTGCATCACCGAAACCAAAAGCGTATCGGGTGTTAAAAGCGTGTTGAGGTGATCCATATCGAGCTGTCCGAGGTGATCTACGCCGACATCTACAACCTCATAGGCACGGCTTAACGTCCTCATACACTCGTACACAGACGGATGCTCCACTGCACTCACAATCACACGCCCGCCGCCGCGCATGGCGCGAAGCGAACCTAAAATAGCCATATTGTTGCTTTCTGTTGCACCCGAGGTAAACAGTATTTCCTCAGGCAAAGCCTTTAAAACACCGGCAAATCTTTCGCGTGCTGATTCTACATCTCGCTCCGCTGCTACGGCCGGCGAATAGGCTGCGGCAGGGTTAAAAAAGCTCTCTAACATATATCGGTTCACGGCTTCCGCTGCCACGTCAAATGCTCGCGTAGTCGCGCTGTTATCTAAATAAATCATAACCTTCACTCCAATGTATACTTTAAGAGTACTTAGTCTACTCCCATACCTATGTATATGTATTTTGTCATAAAGCCGTCCTCAGCAATTTAAGCGCTACGGTATTCTCTCCGCTATTCTACCATAAAAAGCGGAAAATGGCTCAAAAGCTTAAGGAGTTTCGATATACTTCAATTGCCCGTATGCATTTTTTGCTGTAAAATGGAAGGAACATTAGAGGGGAGAGTCGTTATGGATTTTTTGGACAGGTTCACCGAAGGTGCCAAGCGTGCGCTCGCCTACGCGCAGGACAGCGCAAAGGAAATGGGTCATAACCATGTAGGTACCGAACACCTGCTCATAGGCATTTTACGGGACCGTGACGGCGCAGCCTCGCAGGTATTGGCTGCACTTAAAGTATCCGAAGACGACGTAATTCTCCGCACGGAGTCGCTTATAGGGCGTTCAGCCCCCACATTCATCAATAGCTTCGGCTATACTCCCTCCACTAAAAAAGTGCTGGAGCTGAGCCTGTACGAATCAAAAACGCAAAAAACCAGCTATATAGGCACCGAACACATACTTCTCGCCATCCTCCGCGAAAAGGACTGCGCAGCCGCACGCATGCTCGATGGATTTGGCGTAACGATTGCCGATGTGGTGTCTGCACTTCCCGATAACACACCGCAGCACAAGCATTCAACCACCGCTGAGCCTGAGGCCGAGCATTCCGCAACCCCGGCGCTCGACCAGTTCGGGGTCGATCTCACTTCACAAGCCTCCGAAGGTATGCTCGATCCCGTGATCGGCCGCGAAACAGAAATACAACGTATACTGCAGATATTAAGCCGTCGCACAAAAAATAACCCCGTACTTCTGGGTGACCCGGGCGTTGGCAAAAGCGCCATAGCAGAGGGACTCGCGCAGCGCATCTCAAATGGCAATATTCCCGATTCCCTCCGCGGCAAGCGGCTTGTTTCCCTCGATTTAAGCGGCATGGTAGCAGGTGCGAAATACCGCGGCGACTTTGAGGAGCGCTTAAAAACAACCATTAAGGAGCTTCGCCAAAGCGGCGATGTGATCCTTTTCATCGATGAGCTTCATACCATCGTAGGCGCAGGCGCAACAAACGGCAGTATCGATGCCTCCAACATTTTAAAACCCGCACTAGCACGCGGTGAAATACAGGTAGTAGGCGCAACTACGCTAGATGAGTACCGCCGACATATTGAAAAGGATGCTGCACTCGAACGCCGTTTCCAGCCTGTTACCGTAGGTGAACCTACACCTGAGGAAGCTTTAAAAATACTCTACGGGCTTCGAGACCGTTATGAGGCGCATCATCGCGCCAGCATCACCGACGGCGCGCTCAAAGCCGCCGTGGAACTATCCGCCCGCTATATTCCCGACAGGTTTTTGCCGGATAAAGCCATCGACATTATGGACGAAGCGGCAAGCCGCGTGCGTTTGACAGCATTCAGCCAGCCGCCCGATTTAAAGAGGCTGGAACTCAAGCTGGAAGCACTGTATAAGGAAAAGGAGGAGGCCGTCAATAACCAGAACTTTGAACGCGCTGCCGCTGTGCGTGATGAAGAGCTCAAGATCAAATCGAGTATGCGCTCCATGCGCGAAGATTGGGAGGATAAGCAGCGAAACTTTGCATTCACCGTGACAGAGCAGGATATCGCCGAAGTTGTGAACGCATGGACGGGCATCCCCGTACAACAGCTTACCGAGGATGAAAGCGAGCGGTTGATGCATTTGGAAGATAAGCTTCACGAGCGCGTTATTGGGCAAGATGAGGCCGTTATTGCCGTCTCCCGCGCCATTCGACGCGCACGCGCAGGACTTAAGGATCCCAAGCGTCCCATCGGCTCCTATATGTTTTTAGGGCCTACAGGAGTAGGAAAAACAGAGCTTTGCCGCGCTCTTGCTGAAACGCTTTTCGGTAACGAGAACTCCCTAATACGACTCGATATGTCCGAATATATGGAAGCACACAGCATCAGTAAGCTTTTTGGCCCACCACCGGGTTACGTAGGTTATGAAGACGGTGGCCAACTAACCGAGCGTGTGCGCCGTAAGCCCTATTCCGTGGTACTGCTTGACGAACTGGAAAAGGCACATCCCGATGTGTTCAATGCACTCTTGCAGATACTCGAAGACGGCAGACTTACCGACTCAAAAGGCAGGCTCGTTGATTTTAAAAATACCGTCGTCATCATGACATCCAACGCCGGCGCAGAAAAGCTCAACAAGGCTTCCGCCGTGGGCTTCACCTCCTATACACCCGATTCCTCTTATGAACGCATGCGCGAGGAAATGCTTGCAGAGCTTAAAAAAACCTTCCGTCCCGAATTTTTGAACCGCATCGACGAGATCATTGTTTTCCGCCCGCTCGAACAGGCGCAGGCAAAAGAGATTGCCAAGTTGATGCTTGAAAGCGTTTCGCAGCGCCTGCAATCGCGCGGCATCGAGCTTTCCTTCTCCGACGAAGCCATTGAATATCTTGCCAAAGCCGGCTTTGATCCCGTATATGGCGCACGCCCACTTCGCCGCGCTATACAGCAGCAGGTTGAGGACAGTCTGAGCGAGGAAATTCTCTGCGGCCGCATAGACCTGGGCGAAAGCATTTTGGTAGGCACCGACGGTGAAAAACTTCTTTTCCAAAAACAATAGCATGCGTTTAAAAAGCTCACACATGACCGATTAAGGTGTTATTTTATAATAGACCCAACATTCACAATTTGTTTATGGAAATAACCATTACAAATTTAGCCGAAAATGATAAAATAATCCCGTATTTCAAGTGATTTTCGGATGGACCTTATGCGTATTGCTCACAAGAGGATTTTAATGGTCGTTATGGCGGCGGCGCTCTTATTTACGAGCGGCGTTTCTTTTGCGCTTCCCGCCTACCCTGAAAAACCCCTTTCGCTAGGAGATAGCGGCGATGAGGTCGCATCGCTTCAATCGGAGCTTCAATCCAACGGCCTTTATTCCGGCGAAATTACAGGCCTATATGATGAAAACACCCGTGCAGCCGTCGAAGCTTTGCAAACCATATTAGGCCTCTCCCCCGACGGCGAGTTCGGTGCTGTTACCTATGAGGCGTATGTAGCTTCGCTAATAGAACAGCCTCTTATACCCATCGAGCCTGCTTTCTTAGAATCGGCTTCAAATCATGCGCTTGAAGGTAAGATTATCGGTCTCGACCCGGGGCATCAAGCAACCTCCGATATCGCGCTTGAACGCATTTCCCCGGTTACGGCCCTTTTGAAGTTCCGTATGAGTACCGGCACAATCGGCGTTAAGACCGGTACCGCGGAGTCGCTCATCAACCTTTTAATTGCCTTAAAACTCAAAGACATGCTTAATAAAGCCGGAGCTCAGGTCATCATGACCCGAACGGAACAAGAGGTCAACATATCCAATGCCGAACGAGCACTTGTCATGAATAAAGCAGGTGTAGATTTTTGGATTAGGTTTCATTGTAACAATTCTTCTGATGCGAAGCTTACAGGCGCATCCGTACTCATCCCTTCAGCTTCTGAGACCCCCGATATCTACGAGAAAAGCTTTATGCTTGGTGTTTGCGTTCTGGATGCTTTCTGCGCATCCACAGGTGCAAAGAACCTAAACATTGTTTCACTATCAAATCAGTCCGGCTTCAACTGGTCGCAAAATCCCGTCGTCACGATTGAAATGGGTTATCTTTCTAACTCTTGTGACGATGTGAGATTGAATCGCGATACCTACCAAAGCGCTTGTGCAAAAGGTGTATTCGACGGCATTCTCGCCTATTATTCAACAAATGCATCCGCTGGCGGCGACACATGAACATAGCTTTTAAAAAACTGAAACAATACGGCGTTGCGTTCTTTGCGCTTACGTCGCTTTTTTTATGGAGCGCGTGCGAAAAAACAGTATCTGCCCCTTCACTTTCACCTTCCCCCATTGCTACGCCCTCTCCTTCGATTGCAGTTTCCGCCTCTTTATCACCGGATGAACCGGTGGTCGAAAGCTTCCCCGACAACCGCGTTCTTTTATTCTTTTCAACGTATGACGCGGACACAGCACTTTTGCGTGCTGCCTTTTATGACGCGCTATCCGTCAAAGGGGGCATCGATGCGTTGAATACCATCATGGAGATTTCAAAAGCCGAGCCCTATCTTTTTAAATGCCTGCTAAGCGTAGGAAGACTGTTGTATGACGGAAGCAATTTCAGCGGTATTGTCTCTATCCCGCAAGGCGAAGGCAAACTTATGGCAAGCTCCGGCAAATTTACCTTTTCCTATGCGAACGGAACGGTGCTTTACGGGACGGTAGAAGAAGAGAGACTCGGCTTCTTCGCGTTAAGCGCTGACGGCGATTTTATATATATGGTGCGCATGGCAAGAACGCAAGACGAATGGATCGTATGTGTGGATACGCCCGCGAAACGAAGCTTGATGCAGTGGGGAGAAACAAGCCGTTTTGCGAGCTTTACTAGTGGTTTTATTCCTTATATACCATATGCGACGCCTACGCCCGTCTTAACGCCGGGGTGGGACGAAGCGGTAAGCAGCGGAGACAAACCGGATTTTGCGGAAGATAACTGGTTTGCGTTTTCCTTTGAAAAGCTTTCGGAAGGTGCAGATACCTTCTATGAACTGAGAGACGGAACGCTTTATGAACACACAGTGAACGATTAAGATTTTATATAGCACCTTTAGCCGCGTTCAAGTCGGACGCGGCTTTTTGCTGTTTAGATGTTTTTACCGACATATTTTATACAAATTCATCCATCAAAATGGCGTAAATCCGTGATAGTGCGTCCAAATTTTACGGTTATACTGTAAACATCATAGAAAGGAGTTTATTGATATGGAAAACAATTGGTATAACGGCGAAGAAAAAGCGCTTCAAGATTTTGAACAAAAGGCATCGCATGATAACGCCTATTATAAGCCCACGTATGTTAAGCCTGAAAAGAAACCGGCGAAGGCGGTAACATGGACACAGATGATTATAGCGCTTTTGGTGGTAGGGCTTTTGAGTGGCGGTCTTGGTGCTTTTATCGTAGGTAACTCGCAAAACACCTTGCAGTCCCCCGGAAGCTCTGCTGTGCTTACGACTCCTGCCCCCAACTTATCGGGAAGCGAAAGCGGGTTATCTGCAGGCACTCGAGCCAACCCACCTTCCTCCGGCATCAATATGAGCGGCGATTCCACTTCTGTTACGTTTGATTCAACAACGCAGATGCTACAAAACTCCATGGCAAGCGTTGTGCTCATAAGTATCGAACAGAACGTTTACGGGGCAGATGGCAGTGCTACCATGGAGCCCATAGGCAGCGGCTCAGGCGTCATAGCCACCTCAGACGGCTACATTGTGACCAACAGCCATGTGGTTGATAAGGCAAGCGGTCTATTCGTTACATTACAGGATGGTACAAAGCATAAAGCGACCGTCGTCGGCGCCGACAGCCTTACCGATCTTGCTATCGTTAAAATTGACGCGACAGGCCTTCCTGCAGCAATTTTAGGTAACTCGAGCAGCGTGGTCGTCGGCGATAAGGTATACGCCATCGGCAACCCGCTCGGCGTATTCACAAGCTCTGTTTCCGCAGGTATTGTAAGCGGCCTTAACCGCACCATCGAGGTGGAAGGCCAGAGCATGTCCCTCATGCAAACGGATGCCTCCGTCAACCCCGGCAACTCCGGCGGCGGGCTGTTCAATGAAAGTGGCGAACTCATAGGCATTGTGAACTCTAAGAGCCTCGGTGTTGAGGTCGAAGGCCTTGGCTTTGCTATCCCAATTGACGATGCGAAGAGCGTAATCGTTGACCTAATTGACCTCGGCTATGTAAGCGGAAGACCGTTCTTAGGTGTTTCTCTGCAGGAAATCAACCTTGTAGACGCCTCCGGTGGCCGTGACAGCTACTTCCCATTTTTCATGCCCTCCAACTACGTGACCCGTGTGCAAATTTCGGATGTCATGAAAGGAAGTGCCGCCGAGGCAGCCGGCATGAAGGTGAACGATATCATTCTCGCAGTAAACAAAGAAGAGGTCAACGGTTCCTCAGAGCTTGCTTCGGCCTTGTATGAATATAAGATCGGCGATGTGGTAACAATAACCATACACCGGGGCAACGAAAGTTTGGACCTAGATGTAACCCTCGCGGAGCGCCCCGCAAGTAACTGACGGTCATTCCGACAGGAGCCCCCACTCCTTCGATGACATACCCCCAACCATCTTGCTGCCGTGGTTCCCCAACACGGCAACCGAAAAAAGCGGCACAAGCCGCTTTTTTTGGTTGTCGCACATGGCTTGAGAGCCATGTGCGCGAAGGAGCACGAAATTTTACGCTTCCGCCTGTCGCATCTACGGATGCTCCCACCCTTCGGGTACTACTAATGTCGCCTACGGCGACAATCAAGGTTGCGGGCGACGGATGCGGGAGGAAAGAAATCCTTCGGATTTCATCCGTTTCGACACGCGAGGACGCAGGCCTCGGCCCATAGGGCTCCGGCTACGCCGGACGTGTGCATACCGCCGAAGCCGGAACTTAACCTCCGGAGGGCTTAGCCCTCCGAACCACCCGTATAATCGCTAAGGCGGGATGAAATCATCCCGCCCTACACTAATCCTCAAAGGAATTGCTTAATACACAAACCCTGCGATTACGCCATAGAGGATGCCGGCAAGCATCAAAAGCACAATCACCAGCGAAAGAATACGAACCTTTTTACTCAAAGCATTCACCTGCCTTACGTTAATTATCGAAAGTTAACCGAGTCGCACGCATACAACCTTTGGTGTGTCACCGCTGCCGGCCTGGCCGCGTGTCCCCACGACAATCATGTTATTAAATACTGCCGGCGTAGATTCGATACGTGAACCGATGTCGAGCTCGTATAACACCTTACCGTCGCGCGGATCGTGAATGCGCATGATACCGCCGCGGTCACACTGTATCAAATATGCGTTTTCATTTTGGTCGTACACGACTACCGGTGAACTCCAATAGCCATTCGCCTGCTCGTAACGCCAAATCTCGTCCCCTTTTACCTTATCGTAGGCGATGAGGCGCGCGCCGATCGTGCTTTCGCCGTTCACCGTCACAGGCAGAAGCGTGGATGTGTAAATTACAATGTTCGAAATGTTGCCATGCCCTACATGCGCTGTTGTGAGTGTGCCGCCATTGGAGGATTCTCTGCCGACATTCGCATCATACGTCTTTTCCCAGAGAACATTGCCCGTAAGTCCGTCAATCTTGCGGTGCACATTCTTGCCAAGACCGTTAGTGATACCCGTTTGCTTATCCACTTCGTTTGCGGTGTAAAGGTAGAATGTCTGCTTTTCAGGATCCTCCTCGATAACGATGCTCGCATCGCTGTCGTCTAGCACATCCACTATGTATTGCGGCTCGAGCGTGTTAAGGTTCAGGCATTGCAGATACCCGCCGTTATCGGTAAAAAACGCATATTCGCGCCATACAGCGATGGAGTTTTCAATACCCCACCAACGGTTTGTATTCCCCTCCCCGTAACCGTTTGCCGTGTAGCGATATTTGGTAAGCGGATCGGGGTCAACGCTTACAGTACCCGCGTCGGAATCGTATTTTGTGTTGAGTTTTACGGTGTATAGCACGCCGTTTTCGCTTGGCTGTATAAGGGTATCCGTTTCCCCATCAACGAGAGCACTCGAGTCATATGCCTGAAATTTTCGGTACGAAAAAGGATCTTCCCCGCCGTAAGCCTTGAGCACTTTGTTGTCGATAAGGGAAATGATGCGAAACCATGCACCCGTACCGTCCACGTCGGAAGGTATCCCCTGCCCGGTATACAAAAGCGGATAACCGCGCGGATCGAGCGAGGCCGTACCCTTTGTTACAACGCCTATATGGATGGGTTCGCGCGTTTTTTCACCGCTCTCAAGCTCCCAGAAGTAGATATTGCCGTCCATCGTCGGGTAGATGACCTCGGTAAAGCCGGGTTTATTTTTATATTGGTCGAATACACCAAGCGTTCTCAGCACATCATCGTCCCACTGCACAATAAGCGGCATACCCGTCCAGCCGGTACCCGTCCATGTGCCGTAATCCTGCACGTTTAAAGAACCTATATCCTTGGCCCACACGCGCGTAAGCGTTTTTTGTGTAACGGTCGCTGTGCCATAGGTAAAGGAACTGCGGTAGTTGCTACCTCCAAAGGTGATGATGCCCTTAACCTTAGAATAATCGGCCCCTATGCCAAACGTAATGGGTACTTCGCGGCGGTAGCTTGCCACTTCCTGCTTGTTGGCCATTACGGAACTTGAAAAACCAACGTCACTGAAGCTTTCTGCTGTCCCTTTTTGAATGGTGAGCCCTTCTGAAAGCGTCGGCATCGGTGTAGGCGTAGGTTCAGGCAGCGACATGCTCGGCGGTGTCGTCGGTTCCGAATTTCCGTCCTTCACGCTCCCGCTGCCCTTTTTGAACAGCTTCGGTAAAAATATAACGAGCGAAGCCACAACGCCCAAAAAGACCACGGCGACCAAAAACCGCCTTAGGCCGTACCTCGGTGAGCGTCTGAACTTCCTTCGCGTTTGTCTGCCCATGAATCCCTTCTCCTCTTAATCTTCGGGTGTTTCTGTTGGCTCGGGGGTCGGCGTCGCAAGGTCTTCAATGCTGTCGACAAACATAATGCTCCCGTTCCCGTTTTCAAAACGGGCTTCGGGGATGCAGCTTCCCAAAATACGCACATCGTCATTGAGCGTATAGATAAACAAACCCGCTCCCTTTTCTCCTCCCGATGCCTCTATTGTGACCGCCCCTTCCACACTGAGCGTATTCGCTTCTGCTCCGTGGTAAAGGTCGTTATTCGTAACTTTAAGCGTACAGCCGTCCATCAGCACCAGCGTACGCGCGCATTGCAATGCATTATAATTTTTATCCGTTTGCGCATTAAGATAGGAGGACGCCGTAAGCGTAACGTCGCCATCGGTGGAGGTAATACCTCCCATACCGCCCGATGCGTTTAGCAACGCTCCTTCCGATAACGTAACACCGCGCGCGATTGCACCGCTGCCTTCCTGTGCAAGAAACGTAAGGTTGCTTTTGTTTCCGATTGTCAAAAGCCCTATGCAGTTAGCGGCATTTGCGACACCTTTCACGGTGGCGTTATTGCCTGAAATCGTACAATCGCCCAAAGCGCCGATGCCATCATAACCTCCCACGATAGTAACATCGTTGAGCGTGAGCTTCATTTTGTCCTCAAGGCGAATTACGCAATCGCCGCTGCCGGTGATGGTAAAGCCGTTGCCTTCTATTGTAAAATCTCCGCGTGTGCGCGTGAGCTTCAGCATATCGCGATCAAGATCTATATTGTTTTGGAGGATGGCCGTATTGCCCTCGCCTTTCTCTACAAACGCGACCAAATCGTCAGCGGTCACGATGGAGGAACCACCCACCGGGTCCGAAATGTCGATCTGCACACCGTCATCTCCCTCTTTGCCGGAGCACGATACCGATACCGCTAAGAACGCGGCGGTAAGAAGAAGGAGCAAAAAACGACGGAGCACGTTTCTGCGGGTCATTATTTTTCCTCCGTACTCAGATCGTCAAAGAGTGCCGATGCTTTTTGCTTGAGTTCCTGCAACAGCCTACCCATTAGCTCCCGTGCCTGCGGATGCGCCGCACGCGCAGCGCGAAGCGATAGAATATGCCTCCACTCGCGTATGTTCGCCGTAACGATGAGCTCTGTCTTTAAGCTGTTTGGCAAAACGCTTCGCGCCTCCTCGGGCGCACAGCCGGCCTTTAGAAGCTCGAAGTATGCATGTTCAGCCGCCTCGCAGGATGCCTTCCATATGTTATAGCGCTCGCTGCCCGCTTCAAAAAAACATGGCTCAATGACGGTGATCTCACTGCCGAATTTGCCGTTTGCATAATTCACATAACGGGTAGATTCCTGAGAAAACGATGCAATTCTATGGCGTACGATCTCGTGGGAAACGCCTCTGTCCATTATAAATTTTACGGTGAAGCCCGCATGCTCAAGCACCGAACCATGCCCGCGCGAAATTATGCCTTTCACAAACCGTACTGCGGAGTCTTCGGTGATTTTATCCTCCGATTTGTAGCAGACGCGCCCGCACATCTCAATCTTTTTGAGCATTTCCTCGACGTTTAACCCACCGACAAATTCATAATAGGGCTTTATGATCTTCATAGAACACCTCGCGTATTGGAGAATTTTTCCATTACGGCATCCGCCGCCTTGATACCGTCTACCGCTGCGCTTACGATGCCGCCCGCATACCCCGCACCTTCACCGGCCGGATAAAGACCGCGCATCCGCGTCGCTTGCATGGAATCGTCGCGAACGATGCGCAGCGGTGCGCTCGTACGGCTCTCTACAGCCGTCAACACCGCGTCACCCATGTCAAAGCCTTTAAGCTTACGGGAAAACGCACGTATGCCGGCATCAACTCCCGCCGCAACATAGTCCGGCAAACATTTATGCAAACTTTCGGGCTTTACACCCGGAAGATAGGTAGGCTTCACACTGAAAAAACCTTTGGGAACGGATTTGCTTAAAAAGTCCTCTACACGCGACGCCGGGGCTATGAACCCCCCACCTCCGAGCTTATACGCCGAACGTTCGAGCGCTTGCTGAAAACGCATGCCGTCGAGCGGACCGTTACCGAAATCCTGCGGTGTCACTTGCACTACGATAGCGGAATTAGAGTTTTCACCGTCACGGGCGTAATAGCTCATGCCATTTACGACTACCTGCTCTTCTCCCGAAGAGGATGCAATTACCGTACCGCCGGGGCACATGCAAAATGTGTAAACGCCGCGCTCGCCGCACCTGTCTGCCAACGCGTATTCCGCTGCACCGAGCCTCGGGTGGTTGAAAAAAGCGCCGTACTGTGATTGGTCGATAAGCGTCCGAGGATGCTCCACGCGCACGCCCACGGC
>JAEWZS010000240.1 GCA_023458355.1 Bacillota bacterium | reverse complement strand
TTTTCATGGATGATTCTCGCCTCCTATCTATCGAATTTCTCTAGGTGTTTTTCAATTTACTTATGACTGCGCTTATATTCGTTGAAATCTTCTTCATAGTAGTACAAATTTGGCTCTGTTATTGGCTCTAACTTTGTTAAAAACTGCAACGATGACTCGTTTGGAACATGCCCATCAATGGAATACGCGATTCCGCTGCCAAAATCGTTAAGTATAGTGGAACGTTGAAAATGAATTATATTTCCACCTTTCGCTATCACGCTAAAGCCATTTTTAAACAATGTATCGATTGCATCGGCAACTCGCGAATCATGAACTTCAACATCATATGTATTAGCATACATAACTCCACTTTGCATATTATTATTGATATATACATGGTCATACTCAGAATCAGCTAAATATGAAGCAACAGCCATGATATTAGCCTGATTCTTCAAAAAGTCTTTTTTTGTCGCCTCCTTTGAGAGCACCGGTGGAAATATATTGCGAATAATCACTACTCCTGCAGCAAAAATCACAGCTATAACTGCCAAAAGGATACGCACTGCTTTGGGGGGATTTTCAACGACCTTACCTCCCATTATTATTTCTGTACTTTGTCAAATTTCAAGATAACCTGTTTATCTGGATAATAGCCCTTTGTATCTTCAACGGTAATTGCAAATTCTTCCTTACCGAAATCACATTTCCCCGACAGCGAATCAGTTACCCCACCGACTTCAAAATTGATATTTACGTTGTTATCGAAGCTTGACCAAAGAAATGTAAATGGGATTTTTTGTCCATTCATAAGCATGTTAGCATCTGACACTTCGTATTTTTCCCCGACAGAAAAGGAAATGCCGTAATCCGTGCACACCCATTGCGTTTGCGGATAATCGACCGGCCTTTGCCCTCGATATGGATCAGCATCGCAGGAACAAAGAAGTAAGCATAAGATAATAATAGCAATCAACTTTTTTATGGTTTTCATACTTCCCGCCGAAACATCTCTCGCTTTTAAGTTTATTCAAACCGTACTTCCGGTAAATCAGCAGTTCCGTTATATCCGAACCAATTATGGAAGGTTTCTGTCTTTCTATCTATCTCGCTGACAATTTCATAATACCTATTATCAGATATATAGAAGGCAATCGAAAGGTTTCCTATAGGGAATCCTTTCTTTTGACTGAATTTGATGATGCCGTCAATCGTATTGCCGCTATGAATATATTGGTTTGTATATTGAAATACATCCCTGACTTCATCCTCGCTGATTTCTCGATTAATAGCAAATTCTATATAACATTTCGGTGATCTATGAAACGTCAAACCAACAGAGGAAACATAATCATACTTTTCAAGGACTGTTTTCTCAAACGCATCCCAGCCTTCAACATGGTTATAATCTTGCTCTGTAATAGAACACACGCAATATGTAAAGCCGGTTATTACGGCCAATATAATAAATAAAATGATCCATCTCGATAAAGAGCTTTTCATAGAATCATCACCTTATACTATTTTGAAAATCAAGCTGCCGAAAGAAACAAATGTATCGTAAATATTTATTGTTACATTATAACACAACTTATCTGTTTTTTGACAACCAATGTGTTAAAATGTTTCAAATATGCGCTCCCTCAAGCACTTGCTCATTGAAGCTGCGGTGAAAGCGTACAAAAAAAGAGGCGCACACGAGAGTCCGTGTGCAATCCTCTGTAATTATAAATTATACTGGGCAACGGTATCTTTGAGCCGTTCCTCGAAAGGCACTTTTATTTGGAACCCGAGACGTTTAAGCTTTGTGCAGTCCATTGTGTACCGTCTGTCGTGCCCGGGACGGTCTTTTACATACTCTATTAGCGTTTCAGATGCGCCCATGAGCGATACGATACGCTTTACCACTTCGATGTTTGGCATCTCATATCCGCTGCACAAATTGTACGCTTCGCCTATTTTCCCTTTTCTAAGCACGAGGTCGATCGCCTCGCAGTTATCGTCCACATACAGCCAATCGCGCATTTGCATGCCGTCGCCGTATACGGGTATGCGCATGCCCTCCGCACAGGCTTTTATGACAAGCGGAATGAGCTTTTCTATGTGTTGGCGAGGTCCAAAGTTGTTGGAGCTTCGCGTAGTGATAACGGGCAACGCATACGTTTGGTAGTATGCACGGACAAGCATGTCCGCAGAGGCTTTAGAAGCCGCATACGGATTGTTCGGAAGAAGCGGCGCGTTTTCCTGAAAGCCTGCTTTCCCATTATTTGTACCGTATACCTCGTCGGTGGATACCTGCAAAAAGCGTACGCCTTTTTTATATGTTCCGTCATCCCTCCGCCAACTTTTAAGAGCTGTATTTAATAAAACGCCTGTACCGAGCACATTGACGGACAAAAACGTATCCGGGTCGAGGATGCTGCGGTCCACATGGGTCTCGGCCGCGAAGTTGACCACGCAATCTATATCGTGCGCTTCAAATACAGCCTCCACCGCGGAACGGTCGCGGATGTCTGCCTTAAAAAACGTATACCGAGTATTTCCCTCAAACTCCGCTAGGCTTTTTAGGTTTGCAGCATAGGTCAGCGCATCGAAGTTAACAACAGTAATGCTTGGATACTTTGTAAGAAGGAGCCGTATGAAACGACTCCCGATAAAGCCTGCGCCACCTGTCACCAAAACCGTCTGCATGGCGGTTCCTCCTTAGAGCCTATTACTGCCCTAACTCTTGCTTGCGAGCATTTTCGCGTTCCGCCCTGCGCTTTGCTGCGCGCTTTCTGCTGCGGTTATCCTCCACAGCGCGAAGTATAACGAGCACAGCTAAGCCTACTGTAAGCAATGCCGCAACGCCGCTAACGGCATAAAACAGCACGGCGTTTACGCTGATTTTGCCATCTTCTTTAGGCTCCAGGACGGCAGTTTGCTGCGGTACCGGGGTGACCTCAACGGGCTTTGGCGTAGTAACTGGCGGCAGCGTAGGTTGTGCGGGACGCGCGGGCATTACAGCATAACGCTGGAGCGAGCTGTCCGCTAAATTGTATACATAATACCCAACCTCACCGTCGGAATTGCGTGCATATAAAAGGTAAATATCCCCCTGCGCATCCTGTGCTTTCCAAGCGGTATAGTCCTTATCATCGACGGTAAGCGTAGTTTCAACAAACCCCTCGGGAAGCGCCACACTGCCGTCAGGCTTCAGGATAATATACGTTCTCGAAACGGAGGATATGGTTTGGTAGGGATAAAATGCATCTTTTGCTTCTTCGTAAATGTAATAGCCGCCAACAGAGCCCGATGCATTGGAAAGGTAAAAAAGCATAGGCGCGTCGCTATCTGAAACTGCCGCCGCAGCTACCTTTTGATCGCTATAGGTGAATTCCGTTTCCGAATAGCTCGATGGAATTGTTACATTTTCAAGTGTACGCCATATATACATGCTCTCCGTTGCGCCTTCAGCGTTGTTCGCCAAAACACCTTCAGTCGCATAGTTTATGGGGGTCGGTGTGGGTGTTAAAGGAGCTGCGGCAACGGAAATGCTCACGCTTGCAGCAGCGCTCCCCTGTTCCTTGCCGTCATATCCGAGCACTTTTTCGATGTTGAATTTTACTTCCGCCGTGCCGGCTGCAACAGCCTTGAATGTGACGCGCGCCGTAAGGGTATTCGCCCCGTTTTTTTGGGCAGATGCCATGCTTAAAAAACCGTCGGAAGCACCGCCTGCGCTTTCTGAGTAGGCCAGCAGTAAAGGATCGTAGGTGAAAATGCCTTCCGCAACCGACATCCCCTTGCCGCTTACGGTAACCGTTACCTCAACCGTATCCCCTTCTTGTACACTTGTCTTACTTGCCACGGCGCTTAAAGTCACTTCGGCAAGCGCAACCGCAGGCACAAGGAGCAACAGCATCGCAAGAAGAAACGCTGCCGTTCTTTTATATGTAAATAAACTCATCATATATTTAAATCCCCCTCTAACCTATCTTACCGTCGCCGTTGATATAGCGAATGAGAACAAGCAGATCGTTTGCATCTACTGTATCATCGCGGTTCACGTCCGCCGCATGAAGCATTGCGCCCGTAAGAAGCGTTCCGTGCGCAAGGTGATTTTGCAATGCAGTTACATCGCTTTCGCCTATCTTGCCGTCGCCGTCAAGATCGCCGAATATCACAACGGGCAGGTCGAAAAACACTTTCCCTTCCCCGTAGGTAATGCGCACGAATTGCCCGGTGCATACGTCCCCATCCGCGGGTTTTCCCTTGGAAGTCACAAGGCTCAAGGTTCCCTCCGAGGATAGTTTTTTTAGAAAAGCCTTCATCGAGGTACCTAAATCGATGCCGCTGATACCCCACGAGCGCACTTTATAGGTATCGCTCTTCACCTTAGGCGCTGTATCGTAGCTGCCAATGGCGATAAGATTGGTATTCGCATAATAGAAGGAAAGTATATCCGCATACGGCTGACCAAAGCGTGCGCGCTCCTGCGCGCCGCGCTGCGAAAGACCCACACCGTGACCGTAGCGCCGCTCTGTCAGAAAATAGCCTTTGTAATTTACCCCATTGGCACGGTAAACCCCCGGCTCCGCACCTCGCATCCTAAGACGCGTCTTTCTGGCATTGAGGCTCCCGATCTGGTTTTGGAAGCTTCCAAACCGCATTTGGTCGAGCGTAAGCGTTACGGTGAGCTGGCCTGGTTTTTCTTGTCCGTCTTCTATAAACGAAACGACAAGCGTTACATCTGCTTCGGTATAGCAGCGGCTCGGTGCGTCGTATGTTGGGCTTGTGGGAGTAATGCCAACCGTTTGAAGCAATTTTACCTCTCGCCCCGCTGCATTGTAGGCTGCGTTTTCAAGTGCGAGAAGAACATTTGCATCCATGAGTTTAAGCGTTTCGTCGCTAAACTCTGCAGGGATGAAGGATTTCTCCTCTATGCTCGATGCGTTTAATAAGTCAAACGGATCGTCTGCGTTGATATAGTACGGATAGTCCGTAGACCATACATTGCCGGTTTTTTCGGTCTGCCCGCCATTAGAAGCGGAATAGAAGGATTCGATAATATCTCCCTCGTAGGTAAGCACCTGCCCAATTGTAGCATCCACCGCTGCGATGGCACGGGTGTTTTTGCTCGCGTACCCGCGGTACACCTGATCCTCCGAGGTATCTAAAATATCATAAGCGCGCTTGAGGTTTTGGGAAACCTTTGCCGATACATAGCCACGTGCGCACACCGCCTGCGCCTTAAGTGCGTCAATCGGGAAAAGATTGCTCATCTCATGGGGCACAACGCCGTATAAGTACTGCTCAATGGGCAGTGTATTTATAGCACGTATCTTGCCCTCGTAGACGTCAAATGTCATATTGCCTAAATAGGTGCAGGTACCGTAGGTTGAATGTCTTAAGCGGATATAGTCCGTCTTTCCACCATAATCGCCACTTAATAAAGTAATGGAAGCTCTGGTAACGGTCTTACCATTCGCTTCCAAAGAAACGCGGCCACCCACCGCCTTCACGGTAAGCTTATCGGTGCCGACGTTTACATTTGAAACTCCTTGAAGTGTAAAATTGCCGATAGGTGTAAACGAAAACTCCTTTTGCGAGCCGATTGAAATGCGAACGCGCACATTGGAACTAAATACCACTGCGTACGCGGGCATGGCAGTTAAAAGCAGGATGAGTGCAAGGCCCAGAGCCAGGATAACTTTGCTTTTGCGCATGTATTGCCTCCCATCTTTTCTTATTCGGGTCGTTATGACACATACATTAATAATCTTACTTTTTCCATAAGAAAAGGTCAACGTAAACACAGCTTAAAAACACTGTTTTCCAAGGTTCTTCTATGAACATTCGGTAAATTCATATCCTTTCGTATTTGCTTTCTTTGGGTTATAATGGTATCTGAAATACGCAAAAAGAGAGGTTCGAACATGGAAGACCGCAGATGGAATTTGGATGCGCTGTACACGGGATACGACAGTATGTCGTATAAAGAAGACGTTAAAAAGCTCGAGGCTATGGTATCCGAGCTCAACGCGCTCGCTGACTCGCTCTCGCACGAAAACGAGGCTCAAACCGTTAAAAACATCCTTATGGGTCTAAACGAATTCGAGGTGCTTGGCAGAAGACTCGGAAGTTATGTCTTTTTACGCGCATCGGTAGATATGACCGATCCCGTTACCAAAGCGGAAATGACACGCAACGACAAGACCATGAGCAACCTTTCTAAAGCAAGCGCTAAGTTCGAGCACTATCTCGCCTCCGTATCCGACTTGGACGCTCTCATCAAAGCCGATCCCTATATTGCGGAGCACGAATTTATCCTTCGTGAAACCAAACAAAGAAGCCGCTATTTAAAAAGTGATGAGGTCGAAGAAGTCATTGCAAAGCTCAGCCTAACAGGCAGCGGTGCATGGGGCGACTTGCAGGAGCACCTTACCTCTATAATGGAAGTTGAATATCGCGACAAAACAATTACGCTTTCGCAGGTACGAAATCTCGCCTACAGCAATGACCCTGCAGAGCGCAAAGACGCCTACGAGGCGGAGCTGAAGGCGTATGACAAAATAAAAGACAGCATTGCATTTTCCCTCAACTCCATCAAGGGCTGCGTGAACGACCTTTGCGAGCTGCGCGGCTACGAATCGCCGCTTCAGATGACGCTTATGCGCTCGCGCTTGAAAAAAGAAACGCTTGACGCTATGTTTGGCGCAATTCAAAAGTACCTGCCTAAGTTAAACGCATACATGCGGCGAAAAGGCGAAGTGCTCGGCCACAAAAACGGGCTCCCGTGGTACGACATGTTCGCACTTTTAGGCTCCTCCGGCAAGGAATATAGCATAGAGGAATCGCGTGCACTCTTAGTCGAGCAGTTTTCCACCTTCAGCGACGATCTCACAGCGATGATTGAACGCGCCTATGATGAAAACTGGATCGATTTTAAACCGCGCAAAGGCAAGCGGGGCGGCGCTTTTTGCGCAAACCTCCCCTTTATCGACCAAAGCCGCATCCTCACCAATTTCGACGGTAGTCTAAGCGACTGTGTGACACTCGCGCACGAGCTCGGCCACGCCTACCACGGGCAGCAAATTAGCGTTCATAGCCCTTTGAACACCGAGTATACCATGCCTGTTGCGGAAACGGCTTCCACCTTCAACGAGACCGTCATCATGCAGGCAGCTATGCGCGCATCCTCCTCCAAGGATGAAAAGTTGATGCTGATTGAGTCAACCCTTAGCGACCTAAACCAGGTGCTGGTGGATATCTATTCCCGTTATCTCTTTGAAACAGAGGTGTTTGAGCGCAGAAGCGATGCATTCCTATTCCCCAAAGATCTTGAAGATATCATGCTCCGCGCCCAAAAATCGGCTTATGGCGACGGCCTTGATCAAAATTATCTCCATCCGTATATGTGGATTTGCAAGGGACATTATTACAGTGCAAGCTTGAACTTCTACAACTTCCCGTACGCGTTTGGTGCGCTGTTTGCACGTGGTTTATATGCGCAATACCAAAAAGAAGGCGCAAGTTTTGTTCCTAAATACAGGGAGCTATTGAAGGCAACCACCGTGAACACCGTGGAGGACGTTGCCAAGATGGCAGATATCGATATCACAAAAGAGGCATTCTGGATAAGCAGCCTTGAGG
>JAEWZS010000239.1 GCA_023458355.1 Bacillota bacterium | reverse complement strand
GTGCAGTGAGCCCCGCAACATTGACCTTAATAATTTGCGAGAAGGTATAGGCGAGCGTTCCCACGATGGGCAGCCCTGAAAATCCCGAACCGTCGAGGCCCGTTATCATGGCGACAACCGATTGCGTAGCGATTGCGGTAAGTTTAGACATCTGCACTTGGTCCGCAATAAATAGGCTTATATCATTTAGGATGGCAGGTGCTCCCTCACCAAGCACGGCAACAGCACCGTTTTGGTTGCCGATGAAGAAGAAACCGCCGATAAACAGCACCGGCACAAACACCTTCATGCCAAAGCCGAAGCCTTCTTTAAGATAATCCCCCACCTTATCAAGGGCTTCCTTAGGCTTGAATATTACAAACGTCATGAGGAGTGTAAGCACCACGGCTGTTCCGCCCACAAGTGCCGTCGCATCACCGCCGGCAAGCTTAAACACAAGCATGCCAACGATATCCGCCAAAAAGGCTGCAGGAACTAGGATGGCCATCGTCATAGCAAGCTTCTTTTTGCCTTTTATGACCGGGACGCGCTCCACAGTAGCGACCTCCGTTTTATCAGCGCCCTTCTTCTTTTGATCCCGAAGCATCATGAAAAATGCCACAGCAACGGTAACGATAGCCATCGTGGCCCATAACGGCACAGATGCAGCCATTACATCCGGCGCAGTGATACCCGCGCCTTTTGCGCTGATCGAAGGTGCGCCTTGTATGAAGAAGTCGCTTGAAAGAGCTATGCCGTGTCCAAACAGGTTCATCGCCACCGCTACGTACATAGGCGATAAGCCCGCCTGAACCGCCGCAGGTAAAAGCACCGCCCCAACAAGAGCCGTTGCGGGACTCGGCCACACAAGGTAGGAAATAACCATCATCGTAAGGCCAACAGCGAAAAACGCAATGTTTTTGTTAATCATTACCTTTTTGATGGGCGACATCATGATGGAATCCGCACCAAGTTCCTGCAGCGCTTTGGACATGGCGACCACCAGCGATATGGTTACGATAATTCCCCAAAATTCCGTTCCCGCATAAATCACCGCGTTAAAAATAGCCTGCAGTGCCGATACCACGTTAGAGAACCGTATCAACCCTATTACGAAGATGCCGATGATGCAGGGTATGATGATGTCTTTTTTCATCAGCATAATACCTAAAATCACCACGACCATCGCTATGTATACGATGTGTAAGGTAGTGAGAACCACGGACTTCCCCTCCCATTTCGTTATGGATTATGATATGACACGCGCACTTAAGCGGTGCTCTTAGGAGGGCTTCACAGTAACTTTATTGCTTCAATTTCGTACTATATAACACCCGCATGCTGTCACATACACAGAAAACAAGGATTTGAAAGGAGGCGGCCTTATGATCTACGTGAACGGAGCACGGGCCGACCTTGTCCCACTGCTCAACGAGTATCCTCGCGGAAGCATGGAGCGTGACATTCTCAAAGATATGGAGGAAAGCAGCGAGGTTTTCCGCTTTGCCTCGCAGGATGAACTGAAGTTTGAATTAACTTTGCGCGCCAACACGGTGAATTCCGCAAGGAGCTTACATATAAGCGGCATGGATTTCTCCACATTCAAGGATTCCCGCTGTAATTTGGATTTTTGGGAGCGAAAAGAAAACGGTGGCTTTTTACTGCTTAATGGCGTATCCCCCGCGGGCGCAATCCGTGATATCTTCCAAAACGGGCGCAAGTACGCAACCGAATGTGCGACGGCCATGGTCATTGTTTTTTTCGGCGCGCTTGTACGCTCTTATGGCGATGCGTTGTTTAACAGCACTTTCCCGAGAATTTACCTGATGAATTGGATTAGGCTCGATCCGCTGTTAAAGGGCATAGGCGTACCTCGTAAAACACCAAAGCTTTTGCTTGGCGACCGCGGCTATTTCAATAACCCCGAGTATAACCCGGAGACGCCTGAGTGGCAGGGCGAAAACGTAATTGTGCTGCCCAACGACATGTATTACGGGCACGGAATAGGCATTACGACGGCAGACAACATCATCAAATCGCTCAATGGAAACCGTAAAGAAGGTGCTACACAGAGCGCTTACCAAACGGATGCTGCCGCAAGGCCGGACTATGGCGAGCTTTACAAACGTTATCAAGCCGCTGCACCCGTACAGACCGCCGCCTCGCTTGTTTGGCAGTCGTTTCCGGCAGAGCGCAGAAGGGTATCCGCAATGCGATAGCTTGCTACATATGTAGGCTATGATACGCCAAAGGCGTACCGCAAGTATGAGCTGTTACGGTACGCCTTTTGATTTGTATTCTTCTAAGTTTACTAAACCGTAATGACGCTGGCTGCGTTTTGCATTTTTGCCACGATTTCATACATGTTGCTTACCGCGCCTGCCTTTACTTGATTTGCAAGGCCGTAAAAGATGAGGCATGTACCACATACAAGCACCTCACAACCGCGCTCGATGAGCGTTTTGAGGCTGTTGATTACCTGCTCTTCGCCGAGTGTCGGCAGCTTTACGCCGCTGTTCATGAACAGCACCGAGGAAGGCACATCGGTTCCCTCAGAAAGCGTATAGAGAAACATCTTCATCAGCTGCGCACCAAGCTGCGCATCGCCTTCTCCAACATATTCCTTGCCAATAAATACGCTCGTTCCGCAGCCGTTAGACGAAGATATGTGCACGGGCGTTTCCGTATTTGCGGGGGTTTCCGCCGTGTTTTGCTTTATAAACGTCACCTCAAACCCGCCGTTTATAGGCTTTGTACCGAAAGAAAATCCCTGATCAGCGGCAAAACGGGAAAGGTTTTGCACGGCGGTATCGTTATCCACCAAGATCGTAAGCGCATCTTCCCCCTCATCCACCGCCTTTTTGGCTAAAATGACGGGCATAGGACAGTTTTTCCCAAAGGCGTCAATGGTTTTTGCCATACATTTTCTCCTTACACGAGCGTTATTCTTACTCAAATATAATGCTACATGCAATCGCTTGTCAACCGCTTGGAATGTGCTATACTTGCTTCTTGACCTGAGGGAGGAAACTTCATGCGTAAAGAAGCTTTTTATATGCTTTCGTTTCGCAATACGCATTACGCCATGCTCACAGAAACACAGTTAAAAAACACTGTGCCTTTAAGCGTAATGCCCACACTTCGCGAAGTGACACAAAGCTGCGGTATATCCTTGCGCATAGAGGAAGAACACCTTCCATTGCTGTTTCAAGCCTTACAAAAAATAAACGTGCCGCCCGAGGTGTACACTCTATACCATGCGGATAAGTCGGGGGTGCAAAAGATAAGCCTTCAATAGTAACGACATATTAGCGCGAAATGCAAAAAAAACCGTTTGATCAGAGCGATAAAAAATCGCGTGCGCTTTACAGCGCTTTTTTAAATGTCAACGCATCGTATTTCTTCCCGGCTACTTCTCGAACGCCGGCGATCCTGTTACTTACCGTAAACCCGAGCTTTTCAGCAGTTCTTATCATACCGATGTTACCCGACCAGGTTTGCATATAGATAGTTTTTACTCCCCTGCTCTTGAAATACGCCATAAAACGCCGTAGAGCAAAGCTGCCGTATCCTTTTCTACGGAACCTTAACTCCGGTATGTCGATGCCGATAGCGAACATCTTTTCCTTTGTATCGAATTGATCCAAAAACTCATCAATCGTATAGGCAGATACCCACCCGATATGGTTTCTTCGCTCATCCTCAATTTCGAAGCGGTAGCATATCGCGTCAGGAGCGTCATGCCTGCGTCGTTCGTAATACAACGTCCAATTCTCTCTTACACGCTCCGAAGACATCACTTCCTGCTCCCATGGCGCATCCCATTTGAACCATTCCGTATCCACGGTGAACCAGCGTACATAATCTTCTATGTCGGACTGTTTAAACCTTCTTAATTGAACCATGCATTCCCCTTTGTTGTGTCCTATATAAAATAATTGTAGCATGAATGAACACATGTGTAAAATATGTAAACGGATTATAAGATATGCTACCTATATCATCCAACTCGAAATTGATTGGTAATCCATACATGCAGATATCTGCGTGCAGAACACCATTATAACTTGCCACATATACTGTAATAGCCGATGTTTTTAGGCAAAACACTACGAAAGGTGGAATGAAAATGTGTTGCTCCGGGATTCTGGGCAGTAACCGTGATGAACGATGCATCGATAGGTGCGAAGATAGATGCGAAGAAAGATGCGAAAGATGCAACAACAGAGAAAGACGCGAACGCTGTAGGCGCTGTTGCAGATGCTTCTGCAGACGCTGCTGCAGACGTCGTCGTCGCTTCGGGTTTTTCAATTTCTGACTTTGAAAACATAAGCCCCGCAAACTCAGAGTTTGAGGGGCTTATTATATCCGCAGTAGGTTCGAATTTCTGTAAGAGTAACTTTTGCAGCCGAGTACTCGTTTACACCTTAGAGCAAACAAATCTTAGTAATCCGGGATATATAGGGTTGTCTTTGAATAACAAAATGCAAATTTGCAGAAGTTATAATTAAAAAACAATAGGAGACGGACTTATGAAACCAAATCCCGATGATCGAAAAGATAACGTAGAAAGAATCCAGAGAAATATCGACATGACAATCCATAACATTGAAGCAGCCGAGGAAATGATCGAGAAAACGGATAATCCGAAAACGAAGGAAGACCTTCGTGCCAAAAATGAGCGACGCGAGCAAGCTTTGGAGGGATTTCGTAATGAAATTAAAGATGAAGCTGATGCAAGAAAAGGTTGCCGACATTAAGGGATAGCAGTTTCTAAACTACTTACCTCCGAATATAAACAGACTAAGATGAAAAACCGTTTGAGACTGGATTTCGGTCGTTAAAAACGCTATAGCCGTCAAACAAAAGCACCACCTTTTAGGTGGTGCTTTCACTTGGTGGGCCGTCAGGGATTCGAACCCGGGACACCCTGATTAAGAGTCAGGTGCTCTACCAGCTGAGCTAACGGCCCAAGAATGGAGCGGGAAACGGGGCTCGAACCCGCCACCTCCGCCTTGGCAAGGCGGCGCTCTACCGAATGAGCTATTCCCGCGTTTTCGCGTTTGTCGCGAACGTTTTACATTATATCGCAGCGCGTTTTTGTTGTCAAGCGAGAAGCATGCGCAATACGTTGAAAGCTTTTTACTGTTCTCGCTGTTGCGTTTTAGGAATGGAGCGGGTAATGGGACTCGAACCCACTATCTCAGCTTGGAAGGCTAATGTGTTACCATTACACTATACCCGCATAGTCCGGTACGCTGCAGTAGGTTATGAAGTATTGGTGCGGGCGAAGAGAGTCGAACTCATACGCCTGTGGGCACCGGAACCTAAATCCGGCGCGTCTGCCAATTCCGCCACGCCCGCACATATGAAATACTGGTGACCCGTCGGAGATTCGAACTCCGGACACCTTGATTAAAAGTCAAGTGCTCTACCGGCTGAGCTAACGGGTCATATTTGGCTGGGGTGGCAGGATTTGAACCTACGAATACCAGAGTCAAAGTCTGGTGCCTTACCGCTTGGCGACACCCCAACGTACGGCGCTGCCGCAAGTGAAAAATGGGGTGGGTAGTGGGATTTGAACCCACGACTTCCAGAGCCACAATCTGGCGCTCTATCCAACTGAACTATACCCACCACGATGGCGCGCCTGCAGGGATTCGAACCCGGGACCTACGGCTTAGAAGGCCGTTGCTCTATCCTACTGAGCTACAGGCGCATCTTGACGCCATTTGCGCCCCTATTCGTTTCGTCGGTTCGTTTCTGCCGACAATATGGTATTTTAGCAGAAAGCACCTCCCATGTCAAGGACGGCGGCCAAGTTTTTAGCGATGTTCGTAGGCGTCCTTTTTCCAAAAACCGGCATGTGCAACTTTTCCCCCTCCCTCGCCCAAACTAAAGCATGGGAGGGCATTGAAATGTTCGTTCTTTTTGTCAGAGCCGTTTTATTATACCTCTTGGTGTTTGCGGTGATACGCCTTACGGGCAAGCGGCAGATC
>JAEWZS010000238.1 GCA_023458355.1 Bacillota bacterium | reverse complement strand
GAAACGATTCCGATGCGTTTCTCATCATCAACCAATCCTCCATCATGGATGCCATGGCCACCGTTACGAACACCATGTCGCTCTTGTTTGGCGGCATTGCGGCCATTTCACTTCTTGTAGGCGGTATCGGCATCATGAACATCATGCTCGTTTCGGTCACGGAGCGCACACGCGAGATCGGCATACGTAAAGCCATAGGAGCTGCACGCTCGAGTATCCTCATGCAGTTCTTGGTCGAAGCGCTTATGCTAAGTCTCATGGGCTGCATCATAGGCCTTTTGCTATCGTGGTTTATACTTTCTATTGCAAACGTGGTGGCGGGCGATATGGTTACATTCACCATGTCGTTTGATGTCATTGCCCTGGCGCTTGGCTTCTCGGTGCTTATAGGCGTCGCATTCGGCCTCTACCCGGCCAACAAAGCGGCTAAATTACAGCCGATACAGGCTTTACGTCACGACTGACGTCGTGTCGCGGACATGTCTTTAAAGCCATGTCCGCGAAGGAGAACGAGGGTTTTACGCATCCGCCTGTCGCGCTACGGCGCTCCTACCCTACGGGTACTACTGATGTCGCCTATGGCGACAATTAAGGTTGCGGGCGGCGGATGCGAGGGGAAAGAAAGCCTTCGGCTTTCATCCGTTTTGACGCGCATGTCGTCAAAGCCGGAACAAAATTAAAGGGGGCTTCCCCCCTTAATAATCCCCTACGCGCTCTTATCAGGAGCGCGTTTCGCTATTTTACGGCATTGCGTTTCGTGCTTGTTTTCCTTATACTGGGAAAAAGGCCGTTATACTGCTTATGGGGGTGTGGCTGTGGGGAAGGCAAATGTGCGTACGGTGCGAGGCAGTGCGTCGGATTTGATTTTAAAAACGGCAGCGCAGCTATTTACCGAGAAGGGCGTGCACGGCACGAGCCTTAACGATATTGCGGATGCCGCTTGTATGAGCAAAGGTACGCTCTATTACCACTATCCCGCCAAAGAACAGCTCGTATTAGATATTGCAGACGCATACATCAATCGCATAACCGACACGGTGTTCGTCTGGATGGGTGAGGTAAATCGCGAAATCTCCCTAAGGGATGCTGTCCTATCGCTTCTTGAAGAACTCGCACAAGAAGACGGCGACGATGCGCAGCCTTACTTACACATGGTGCTTTGCGCCGAGGCCGCCACCGGGAACGAACCGCTTGCGCAAAAACTACAGGAAGCCTACCGCGCGTGGACGGTAATGCTCGAGGTAGGGCTGCTGCGCGCTAACATCCGTAATGCCGATACGGTCTTACGGCATTCTCGCGTGTTTTTTACGCTGCTCGACGGTTACCGTCTGCAAAACAACGGCGCCCTTACAGGCGCCGATCTAAGCTCCATTGCGGATTATTTGTCTGAAGAGTAATAAAACCTTATATCGTAGCGTTTTCTAAAAGCGTAAACGTTTTATTCTCACAATTCATTTCAACCTCAACACCATACGGCAAAATACCGATTGGCGTGGCATGACCGAAGTTCACGTTATAAAGTATAGGCAAATGCATTAAGCGCTCCTCTGAGGCAACCACCTCGAGGATCGCTTTTTTGTATTCCTCATAATAGGTTTCGTTCTGCGGTTTGGCTACGACAATCCCTTTAATTACGTTTAGGATGCCCTGCGCAGCGAGGTTTCGAAATGTCCACTTGATAAAATCGGGCGAGGGTTTGTCTTCGCTCGTTTCTATAAAAAGCACAGCGCCTGTCCAATCGTTTATGCTCGGCCAAATGCTTGTGCCAATCGCCATCATAAATACGTCTATGCAGCCGCCTAGTAAATGTCCCTTTATGCTTCCCGTTCCCTGTAAAATCTCATACCCATGCGATTCGGGCTTAAGCGTTCTCCCGATATGCATATTCTTTTCTTCCCATCGGATATAATCGTCGGACCAAAGCGGACTATTTACGATAGAGTAGCCTTCGATATCCTCAAACAGGAATTTAGAAACAGCCTCCTTGGTGTAATCAAACATATTCACATATTCGCCGAACTCACACATCACGGACGGACCGTAAAAGGAAACGAGGCCTGCCTTGTACATCATGAAATGATTGATTGTGGTATCCGAATAGCCCATAAATATTTTCGGGTTATTTCGAATCGTTTCTAAGTTTACATACGGAAGTATACGTATCGTATCGTCCCCGCCGATCGCGGAGAATATCGCAGCCACGGATTCGTCCGAAAAAGCATCCATCAAGTCCTTAGCGCGCAGCTCGGGGTGCTCGTAAACGAATTTGCTGCCCTTTAAAGCGTTGGGCATGGCAACCACACAAAGGCCGAAATCCCCTTCAAGCCTCTGTTTCGCTATATGATATTTGTGAATGAGCGATTCGTCGCCAAGCCCGCCCCACGACAGGCTGACGATGGCTATTTTGTCCCCCCGCTTCAACCTCTTAGGCTTAATCATAACCCCTCTAATTCCCCTGCTTTGCCCCCGGTATGATGAACCAATACAGTTCCTTCAAGGAAAGCAGACCTTCGCGCAACTCGTCTTGAAATTCCTTTTTCATGGTGCGCTTGAGTTCATGGCTGTAAAAGCAAAAGCTGATGCCTTTTTTATTCAGGTAGGGTTTTAGCGCCTCATCCGCGTCGGGGAAGCGATCGCGCTTGAAGCTTTCCCCCTCTACCGTAAAGCCTCTTTTCTTTGCTGCCTCCGCTAGCTCCAAAAAGCGCACGGGGTTTGCCAATATGCGTTCGCGAAGCCCCTTCATAAATGCGGTATCGGGGCAGTACATACCCATGCCGTACCCGTAACCCTTTGGGTCTATTTCGGCGTACATGGAAAATGTATCACCCGTGTGCGTATCGGGATGCTTGAAGCTAAGCCACGCATGGTCACGGTAAAGCGATTTGTCTTTTGTATAGCGCGTATCGCGGTGGATGCGCGAAACGATGCTCGTCAAACGCGGGTTGAAATTTGCGTCTACGGTTAATAAATCGGGCAAAAGCCCGAGTGCCAGTTCCTGTAAGGGTCTTTGCACCTCGCGCTTGTAGCGCGCGCGGTTTTCCTCCATGAACTGCCTTGAATCGTGCATAACCACTTCCATGAAAAACACATAGGTGTCCTTCGTAAAACCTTGAAATGCCATTGTACATCCTCTGATCTGCGTGTTTTTGAGCAAGAACAATACCCTTGCCCTACACATTGTACTAGAAATTTTGCACAAGGGCAAAGGGGAGCTTAGGTGGTATGTTTTGTTTCTCGTTACAAAGAGAACGTACATTTCGATAAAAACGGGGAAGCGGCTGTGCCGCTTCCCCGTTTGCTTTGTTATTTTTCACGCTCAACGCAGCGTTTACTACCACTTATTACGCATTTTCCGCCTTCTGCTGTTTAAGCGCCTCGGTAAGTTTGGGTACGATGGCGTTTACGTCGCCGACGATGCCGAGGTCCGCAGCTTCAAATATGGGTGCGGTGGGGTTTTTGTTAATGGCAACGATATAGTCGGAGCCTTCCATACCCGCAAGGTGCTGAATAGCGCCCGAAATGCCGCAGGCAACATAGAGCTTGGGCCGCACGGTTTTGCCCGTCTGCCCCACCTGATAATCGCGCGCCATCCAGCCCGCGTCCACGCACGCGCGGGAGGAGCTTACCTCGCCGCCGAGCGCATCTGCAAGGTCTCGTAGCATGGTAAACTTATCGGGTGCTCCGACGCCGCGGCCGCCCGAAACGAGTATTTTCGCATCGGTAATATCCGCGCAACGCTTTTCTTCCTTGACGACCTCTATG
>JAEWZS010000237.1 GCA_023458355.1 Bacillota bacterium | reverse complement strand
GCGATACATATTCTCATGATTTTGGATATGTAAGTCGTATAGAGACACAGATCAAATTTGGTTTACCGGATAAGGGCAACATAACAACGCATGACTGGACGGAAGGAACGCAATCCGGAGTGCAAGCTGAAATCGTTCAGTATTTATATTCGAGCGACATCGTGTTTACTGATAAAGATGAAATTTCCAAATTCAATACAACAATCTCTCAAAGCGAATTATGGCTAACATCCGTGAAAACACCTCTGATGGGCATGATTCCTATTATATTTTCTTCCTCGCCTTATTCTTCCGGATATGACAATTTCATGATTTATAACACCGATTTGAAAACATATAATACCCTCCCGGATAGTTCCGGTACGTACAGATTCATATTTATTGCATACGATAGCCTGCAAGGTACGATGCAAATCGGCGAATACTCCCTTGAAGTCCTTATCTGAAAGGGCATTGCTCGAAAGAGTGAGCTGAGAAATTTCCTACTGCGGCTATCTATAAAAACAACGGGCTGTATCGTTTTTTACGAAACAGCCCGTTATTATCTATGACACGAATTTATGTTTAATAGTTTTCTGCACGGAGCTCGAAATAAGCCTTGGGGTGCTTGCAGACGGGGCAGATTTCGGGGGCTTTATCACCGAAGTGAATGTGACCGCAGTTGTCGCACTTCCATGCAACCTTGGTGCCATCGCTGGAGAACACTTTACCCTCTTCGACCTTCTTGAGAAGCTTCAGATAGCGCTCTTCATGTTCCTTTTCAATGTTGGCGACCATCTTAAACGAGTTGGCCAGCTCTGTGAAGCCTTCCTCAGCGGCTTCTTTGGCGAACTGAGCGTACATTTCAGTCCATTCATAATGTTCGCCGCCCGCAGCATCTTTAAGATTTACGTTTGTTACGGGAACCGCACCGTCATGCAGCCATTTAAACCAAAGCTTAGCATGTTCTTTCTCGTTGTTTGCTGTCTCCTCAAAGATATCCGCGATTTGGTTGAAGCCTTCTTTTTTCGCGGCAGATGCATAGTAGGTGTATTTGTTGCGTGCCATACTTTCACCTGCGAAGGCGGTCTCGAGGTTCTTAAGTGTCTTGGTTCCGGTTAAATCTTTCATTTAAAAAGCCTCCTAACTATGTAGTGAATAAAATGAATGGTGTTATTGCTTTTTTGCTGCGTTTTTCTTTTCACAGGCCTTGCATATGCCGTTAAAAAGCATGGCGCACTCGCTGATCTTGAGGCCGGTTCTCTCGGATACAACGCCGCATATATCGGGAAGAGCGGAGATTGGTATATCCGTGATGCTTTCGCATTGTGTGCACCTCATGTGCTGGTGGCCGTCGTTCTTATCGTCGAAACGGTCGGCTTGCCCCGGGACGGGGATGCGCATCACTTGCCCGCTATCTACAAGCTGGTTTAAATTGCGGTAGACCGTAGCAAGACTGATGGTAGGGTTTTCTGCGCGGACCGCGGCATACAGGGTATCCGCCGTGGGATGAACGCGATAACGCTTTAGCTGTGAAATTAGCAGCTCTCTTTGTTTAGAATAAATCATTCCAATTCTCCAAAGAATAATAATTATTCCTATATCATTATAAGCCAAAATGCGAAATTGTCAAGAAATTCTCAAAATTATTATAGCTTAAACAAAAGTTATTAGCAATACCGAAAAAAATGGATATTCGCCAAAATGGGCAAAGGTATTCCGGTGCCCACACGGTTGCATTTTCAAGGTCTCTGCACTATAATAAGCGTTGCAATCGGAGGTAGAAACATGCCTGAATTATATGAACAAACGAAAAAGGCCATGGAGGAGTTATTTGCCGCGGCCGATACAATACGGCAAGGTGATATCGTGGTTTTGGGCTGCTCCACGAGCGAGGTAGTCGGCAAGCGCATCGGCACCGGATCCTCGGAGGCGGTCGCGCACGAGGTGATGGAGGCTATTTTGCCAGAGATAAAGAGCCGAGGCCTATATTTGGCAGTGCAGTGCTGCGAACACCTAAACCGCGCGCTGGTCGTGGAACGTGCATGTCTTATGCGCTACGATCTGCAGGAGGTATGGGTGCGGCCGCAGCTTCACGCGGGTGGTGCGATGGCTATGCGAGCATACGAGCTTTTTGACGATCCCGTGATGGCGGAGGATGTGAAGTCCCTTGCACGTGCAGGCCTTGATATCGGCAATACTCTAATTGGTATGCATTTAAGGCGTGTCGCTGTTCCTATCCATGCATCTGTGCGAAAAATAGGCGAAGCGAACCTTGTGATGGCACGCACGCGTCCTAAATATGTAGGTGGGCCACGCGCAAAATACGAAGAGATTACGCAGCATTAAGCGTTTTTTGAAGTAAAAAAAATACGTATTGCATTTTTTAACAAGTTCGCTTATAATGAGTAAGGTTATTCAGATTCTAAGGGTCTGTGGTTGTAAGTCGATGCCAGTCGCAGGCAAAACGACCCACGTAAGCCGGTAAATTGCCGGTGAGCATGGTGCGGCTTAGATGTCAGTCCGGCCGGGGGACATACCCCGAGAGAAGTTGTAGTGGGAGGCCTTTGGCCCGGTAGCGAAGCTTCCCGCCGGCGTGTGTGGGGTAAAAGACCAGGTCAGCCTTAGCTTTTGAAGATCCAAAAAATTTATTTTTCACAAGGGGATTTTCCAGATGTTCGAAGACAATGTGTTGGTGTGCAAGGACTGCGGTGCGGAATTTGTTTTCTCCGCCGGCGAGCAGGAATTCTACGCGGAGAAGGGTTTCCAGAACGAGCCCATCCGTTGCAAGGGATGCCGCAACAACCGTAAGAGCCAGCGCAATGGTGAGAGAGAAATGTACGACGCGGTTTGCGCGCAGTGCGGAGCTCCCACCAAGATCCCGTTCGTTCCCAAGAACGACAGGCCCATCTACTGCAGCGCGTGCTTCCAGAACCGCAAGGGGATGTAAGTAAGCAGACCAATCGCCTACGTCCGTTTTAAGGCGTTGGCAATGCCCCCCGTCTTGGGGCTAATCCCCTTTGTTCCGCGCAGCGGATAAATCGGTGTATTAGCAAAGGCCATTAAAAAGCTCCGAATCTTCGGGGCTTTTTTGCTTGTTTTATAAGTTGTGCGGCATATAAATTCGTGCTATATTTTATAGGTAAGAGAAGCATTCAGAGCCTTTATATAAACCAATGGAGGAAATGCGCATGAAGATTACGGGTATTCGGCTTGGGCTTATTTCCGTTCCGCTTCGCGTACCATTTAAGACGGCGCTTCGCACGGTGGAGAGCGTGGAGGACGTAATTATCGAACTCCATACCGATTGTGGTTCCATCGGCTACGGTGAAGCACCTCCCACGGGGGTTATCACGGGAGATACGCACGGCTCGATACTCGGTGCTATGCGCGAGCATATTGAAAAAACGCTTGTCGGCCGCGATGTGGACGACCTTGAAGGTGCACTCATCGCACTCAATCACTGTATGGTGAAAAATACGAGTGCAAAGGCTGCTGCGGATATGGCGCTTTACGATTTATATGGACAGCTTTATAAATTGCCGGTCTATAAGCTTCTGGGCGGAGGCAAAAACTGCATAACAACCGATATCACCATAAGCGTCAATGATCCTGAGGAGATGGCGCGCGATGCGACAGACGCGATAAGGCGCGGTTACGACTGTTTAAAAATTAAGGTAGGCAAAGACGCGGATCTCGATTTAAAGCGGCTTATTGCCGTAAGAAAAGCGGTTGGAGAAAGCGTTCTCATCCGCATCGATGCCAACCAGGGCTGGACACCCAAGGAGGCCGTTCGCGTACTTTCCCGCATGGAGGAAAGCAATCTATCAATCGAGTTTGTGGAGCAGCCCGTGAAGGCGCACGACTTTACAGGTCTTAAATATGTGACAGAGCTCGTAAGCATCCCGGTGCTGGCCGACGAAAGCGTGTTTTCAGCCGAAGATGCGTTTACAATCCTTCAGATGCGCGCAGCCGACTTAGTCAATATCAAGCTCATGAAGTGCGGCGGTATCTACAACGCTTTAAAGATTGCCGCGGCGGCAGAGGTCTACGGTGTAGAATGTATGATAGGCTGCATGCTTGAAGCAAAGGTGAGCGTTACGGCTGCGGCGCATCTTGCATGTGCAAAGCGCGTCATAACAAAGGTGGATCTCGACGGACCTGTGCTATGCAGTTTAGATCCTGTAGAGGGCGGCGCAGTGTTTAACGAAAAAGACATTTATTTACCCGATACCCCGGGCCTTGGGATAACGGGGATACAAGGGATACACTACCTATAAATCCATACACCAAAAACGCCGAGCCTGCAGGCCCGGCGTTTTTATACCTTACTATAATTAATAACCGAAAAGTTCTCCGCACGAGAGTATTGCTCCCGCGCCGCCTACGCGCACGGCGGGTGCATGGCTATTCTGTGTAAGTTTTGTTAAAACGGAGGAAGGCCGACGCATCGCCTCGCCCTGCACAAAGCGGTTTACGGTATCTGGTTCCACGAGCCCATGCTGGTATAAGTAGTAAGTGAGTGCGCCGTTTGAAGTGCCGGTAGCAACCTCTTCGTTGATGCCGTAGACGGGTGCAAAATTGCGGCAGTAAGCGCAAACGCCATCGCTGCCGAGCGTAAATGCATGTATACCCACAACATTATGCTTGAGAGAAACCTCAGATATGGCTTTGAAATCCGGGACAATATCGTTTAATGTCTCGCGGTCGTTTACGGCGAGCATGATGTCGGGAAGTCCGGTTGATACGATTTCGGGTAAAAGCCTCAAGGGCATGTCCGAAATACTTAATCCTAAAGCGCTGTAAAGTGGGCCAAGGTCGCGTGTGCCTATGCGTGAAAGGCTGACGGGCGCGGTTTGGTCCATCCATACGCTGTCGGATAGTACGTCGACTTTTATAAGGCCGGCGTTTGTTTTTACATCACAGGTGCTGCCGGGCTGTACAAGCCCCGCGTGGCGCAATGCCGTGAAGGCTGCGATGGTAGCGTGTCCGCAAATGGAAACTTCGTCCGTAGGTGTGAAGTAACGCACGAAAAATGTACTGCCGCTTTGCTGTACAAAAGCGGTTTCGCTATAGCGAAGCTCTGCAGCAAGATAGCGCATGTAGGATTCCTGAAGTGCTGTATCGGTTAAAACTACACCCGCAGGGTTCCCGCCAAATAAGGATTGTGAAAAGGCATCTACAATATATAAAAGCACGCGGTCACCTCTTTTAACAATGTCGTGTAACACAAACGCATAGGGATGGGATAGACAATCATATGTATTATACCATAGTGCATAGCAGCTATGGTATAACCGTGCATGTGCACGTCCGGCGACGCCGGAGCCTTTCAGGCCAAGGCCGATGGCCTTGCGTATTCGCCATTAGGCGAAAATTGCACGCGCAAAAAATCAATATTATAATAACCACCTGCGGTTATTATAACATACACAAATACGATTGCCACGGGAAATACATGTGTTATAATATTCGTAGTTAGCCGACGCTAACTACTGGAGGAAGCATGCAGCAGCTACAAAGGACAGATAGAAAAACACTTGCGGAGCTTAGTGCGGGGCAAAAGGGCCGTGTCTATTCCGTGGATGCCTCGGATCCGCGCATCAAGCGGCGAATTGTGGATATGGGTATCACACCCGGTATAGAGATTGAAGTTGTAAAGCTCGCGCCCATGGGCGATCCGATCGAGCTTTCGTTGCGCGGCTACGAACTTTCCTTAAGACGTGATGAAGCACTATTTATAACGCTCATGCGTGAGGACGAGCAAAAAAAGCTCCAAAAAGAGCTTACTGAAACCGAACGTGAGCGTGAGCAACGCGGGCGTGAGCTTTTAAAGCAGATGCAGCACGAAAACAATTCCGATATAAACGAGCATAAACGAGCAGCAATGCTCACGGAGTTTATTCTAGACGATCCATCGGGCGGTCTTAAGGAAGCGCCTTTTACGAAAACACATGGCACGGATAGTGCGCCTGTACGGTTCGCGCTCGTAGGCAACCCCAACTCCGGAAAGACAACGCTGTTTAACGCCATGACCGGCAGCCGCGAATATGTCGGCAACTGGCCGGGCGTGACGGTTGAAAAAAAGGAAGGCAAAGTTAAAACCAAAAAGAGCGACTCCAAGGAAGGATTAAATACACATGGGCATGATATGACGCTTGTGGACCTGCCAGGCATTTATTCGCTTTCGCCGCATTCCATGGAGGAACTGATTGCCAGAAATTTCATCTTAGAAGAGAAACCGGACGCCATCATCAACATCGTGGATGGTACAAATCTTGAGCGTAACCTCTATTTGACCGTACAGCTTATGGAGCTTGAGCGCCCCATGATCATCGCTCTTAACATGATGGCCGAGGTGCAAAAAAACGGCGATGAAATTGACTGTACGAGGCTGTCGCTGGAACTTGGCATTCCGGTGGTCCCGATTAGCGCTCGCACGGGTGAGGGCGTAGGGGAACTTGTGGAAAACGCGCAGAAGCTCCTTTCTGCGGTGCACACTCAGATGCACGAGGGCTTCCTCATAGAACCTGATGATGTGTATGACGATATGACGCATATCGAGCATCACCGCATCGGAGCAATTGTAGAGCAATATGCAGTGCGGGCTGGGTTACCCCTGCATTGGACGCAAATAAAGCTCTTGGAGGGCGATGAGATCGTCTATAAGTCGCTTGATCTCCCGGCGCATGTTAAAAAACAGGTCGATACGATTGTTAAAAACTATGCCGTTTTAAGCCCTCTTGGCGATAATGAGACCATGATTGCCGACAGCCGCTACCGCTACATCGATAAGGTGTGTTTGGCGGCTTTAAAGCGCGCGCCGCGCATGGCGGGGGGCAACCGCTCGTCGAAGATCGATAAGGTGCTCACAAACAAATACCTCGCTATGCCGATCTTTTTAGGCATCATGCTGCTTATCTTCACGTTTACCTTTTCCACGGTCGGCGCGTGGCTCAGCGACGGATTGGGGTACCTTATCGATGTGGGTGTGGAACCATATGTGCGTACCGCGATCGTAAACGCGGGCGGAGATGCGTGGTTTGTAAGCCTTATATGCGACGGTATCATTAAGGGCGTAGGCAGCGTACTTACGTTTTTGCCGCAGATTACGCTTTTATTCTTCTGCCTTTCCATACTCGAAGACAGCGGGTACATGAGCCGCATAGCATTTATCATGGATAAACCCATGCGTCGTTTCGGCCTGAGCGGTAAAAGCTTTATTCCGCTTTTAATGGGCTTTGGCTGCACCGTGCCTGCATCCATGGGCGCTCGCGCCATGGAGAACATGAAGGATAAGCGCATGACCATACTCCTTGTACCCTTCATGAGCTGTTCGGCAAAGCTGCCTGTCTACGGCCTTCTCGCAGGTGCGTTTTTTGCCAAAGGAAGTGCTTTGGTTATATTCGGGCTGTATGTATTCGGCATCGTTTTAGGCATATTGTCGGGGCTTCTGTTTAAGAAAACGGTTTTTCGCGGTAAAGACGCACCATTCTTAATAGAAATGCCGCCTTACCGTATGCCGACCGTTAAAAACACGGCGCTGCATGTGGGCGAACGCGTAGGGCACTTTTTGGAAAAAGCGGGCACAATTATTTTAGCCATGAGCGTATTGCTGTGGTTTTTACAAAGCTTCGACCTGAGCTTTAAAATGGTGGAAACACCTGCAAACAGTATTTTAGGCAAGCTCGGTACGCTGATTGCACCTGCGTTTAGCCCCATGGGATTAGGCGCATGGCAGGTTGCCGTGGCGCTTATTACGGGGCTTGCAGCGAAGGAAGCTGTGGTATCGGCACTCGCCATGTTCTACGGTTTTTCGGCAGCTGCCGGGGATAGTGTGATTCACACAGCACTGTCCTCCACTTTTTCGCCGAGAAGCGCTCTCGCTTTCCTCGTGTTTGTTTTACTCTATCCACCCTGTATAGCGGCTATGACCACTATGCGGCGCGAGCTTGATAGCCCCGCCTATACGGCGATTGGCATAACATATCAGCTTGCAATGGCTTATGTGGCTTCGCTTGCTGTGTACTTAGTAGGAGGCTTATTCGTATAATGGACGTTTTATTTTATGTTATCGCGGCAATCATCGTCGCATGGAGCATATACTGCCTTGTGCGTGCTGCAAAAAACGCCAAAAAGGGCTGCGGCTGCCGCTGTGCAGGTTGCAACAGGGATTGTTCAAAGCGGGAGAAGAAAAACTAATTTTGCCTTTTACAGTTCACAAAAATAACGCGATTGCAGCAGGATTTTGTGGTATCCTTGGAGAACAAAGCATTAAGTCAAAGCATCGTAACAAGCGGTGCTGGGAAAGGGGAATAAAACGATGCGTATCACGATCATCGGCAAAAACATCGAAATCTCCGACCACCTCCGGAAGCTGGCGACCGATAAGGTCCAAAAGCTCGACAAGTACTTCCCCGAGAATACGGAGGCAAATGTCGCCATGTCCGTGGAGCGTTACCGCCACATTGTTGAGGTAACCATACCCTATTCGGGCGGCATCATCCGTGGCGAAGAAGTCACAGGCGACATGTACGAGTCTATCGATCGCGTGCTCGACAAGCTTGAAAAACAGATTGTCCGCTATCGCACCAAGCTCGAAAAGAATCTCCGTGCAGGCGCATTTAAACACTGCGGCCCTGAGCTTTTAGACCAAATGGACGACGGGGAAGAACCCGAAGAAAAGCACGTGGTGAAGGTAAAGCATTTCAACCTCAAGCCCATGACGGTGGATGAGGCGATGCTGCAAATGGAACTTCTGGGCCATTCCTTTTACATGTTCACCAACGGCGAAACCGGTCAGGTCAACGTGATTTATCAGCGTAAGGACGGCAACTACGGCCTTATCGAGCCGGAGTATTGAGAATAGATAACACAAAGGGCGCAGTAAGCGCCCTTTTTTGTTAATTTTTATTCTAAATATTTATCCTGCCTGCTTTAGATAATACAAATAGAACATCAGCAGTAATCCATTCATTCATATGTTTTTTCGAATTACTACCCCATGCTACTTTGTCAAAATTCAGCTTAGGAGCAGCATCTTCTGAAGTTTTATAATATCTTCCTTCGGCAGACCATCCTCCATCGGGTAATACTTTACTTTCGAGTATATTTAATGATTCTTCACATCTTGAATCTTTTACAAATCCGCACTCTGCCATTACTTTTAAACCAAACAATATATCATAATGCCAATAGCTTGGATAATGAAGCTTCAAAAATTCGGACTTAATTATCTGTCCATCGCTTTTTCTCTTAAGCATATTCCTGCTTAAAAATACTTCAGAAGCTTTATTTATACTATTTTGCAGCTCTTCATCATACTCTGTTTGAGAATATAGGGATAATGCTCTTAACGGTATGAGGGACTCGTTAAAAGAGGAGACCTTTGCATCAGGATTTTTATCACAATTCCATCCTCCATCCGGCCACTGCCATTTTAATAATAATGATACAAGAGCATCGACTCTTTTATCTGCGATTCCCAAAGAGAGTGTAGAAAATAAAGCATTGGCTTGCTGTGAAGCACATCGTCTTGGCTTTCCCTGCAAAACAGGAACTCCATAAACAGTATAAACTTCTTTTTTGCTCTTACACTCAATTAACTTTTGCATTTTTTCACATAGCCAATAATTATAAACTTGTTCCCTGAGGGGAAATAAGGCGCAATCTCCCTTAGGGTAACACATCTCAGCTAATTGAACCAATACCCAATGAGCTCCATGCCATTTGTGATACGGATTAGAAACCGGGTTCAGTCTGCCGTCTACAGTTCTTCCGGATAATAACTTTTGCACCCTGTCTGATACTTTAATTTCATTTTGAAGTGCCAACATTGATGGTGAATTAGGATTTTCATTGAATATACTTGCTCTTACTTTAAATCTGATTGAAGGTTCTTCTGAATGAATAAGCTTATCAATTAATTTACTATTCATAGAACTCACCTCCTTTTGCAGAAAGTATTTATAGCATACTCTTTCATATTATTTTACTTTTGCTATTTTATAGTTTTAAAATCTTGTACTTATTATACCGTAAATTCAGTATACTGCATTTACTGTCTTTCTTTAAAGATAGTTGCCATAAGAATAGAGTACATCGTTTCCTATATAAAATTTCTCAAATTATCTCTTTATGCATGCACGCAGAACTCTGTCGAAACAAAGGTAAAATGCACGTTAACTTTACAAGGGAATTTGACCGAACGTTATTTTTTAAAAACGGGTGTTGTAACTTTCACGTCCGGAGGATATAATCAAACCCAGTACCCCCATGCAAAAAGGCGCATGAGGGCATATCCGCGTGGAGGAAGCTATGTTTATCGTAGTAGGCTTAGGGAACCCCGGACATGAGTACGCCAGGACGAGGCATA
Source organism: Bacillota bacterium (assembly GCA_023458355.1). Taxonomy (GTDB): domain Bacteria; phylum Bacillota; class Clostridia; order Christensenellales; family CAG-138; genus UBA7707. The sequence goes on along the minus strand of JAEWZS010000237.1, from coordinate 11,909 downwards.
ACATCGGCTATATGACGCTCGATGTGTTAAGCGATCGCTTTACTATTGATATCCGCAAGCATAATTTTAAGGCGGTGCTCGGTGAGGGGCATATAGGCGGTCAAAAGGTGGTCTTGGTAAAGCCCGAAACCTATATGAACAACTCGGGTTTCTCCGTAATGGAGATTATGAATTTCTATAAATGCGAGCATAGTGAACTCATCGTCGTGTACGACGATATAGATTTAAAGCTGGGCACCATCCGCATTCGTGCAGGCGGAAGCTCCGGTACACACAACGGTATGAAAAGTATTATTTACAGCCTCGGGTATGACGACTTCCCGCGCGTTCGCGTGGGTATTGGTCGCGCGGGGGAGATACAAAACCTTGCCGGCCATGTGCTGGGCGCACCGGATAAGGAAGAGGCAGAGGCGCTTCGTGGGGCTATAGGCAATGCGGCGGATGCTGTGGAGCTCATCGTTTTAGGGCAGCTAAATAAAGCACAGGAGCGCTTTAATATAAAACCGAAAAAGGATAAGCCCAAGGACGAGAAGGACGAGGCGGAGCAGGATCTATGACGGAAAAACATCCGCTTTTATCTGCCCTGACGGGCTATGCGGAATATGAAAGGCTTTTGGGCGCGCTCCTAAAAGGGGAGGGCGCTTTAAGCGTTTTTGGGCTTGGCGAGGCACATAAGGCACATATAAGCGCAGGGCTTTTTGCGCATTCAAATAAAAGCGTTCTTCTTATAACCGCCAATGAAGGCGCGGCAGCCAGACTTTGTACGGAAATGAGCGCTTATGTAAAGGATGTATACCATTTCCCCGCGCGGGAGCTTCCGCTTGCCTCCAAGGGTTTTATCTCATCGAGCGGGCTTAGTGCACGAAGGGTAGAGGTACTCTATTCCCTTTGCGAGGGGAAGCGTATGGCGGTGGTCGCCTCTGCGGAAGCGCTTTTGCAGCGGCTTGCACCGCCCGAGGCCATGGCAGAAGCGTCCGAAACGCTCAAGGTAGGTTCCCGTATGGAGCCGAGAGAACTCATGCAAAAGCTTGTCGGTGCAGGATATGAGCGAGTGGAGCTTTGCGAGGGTAAAGGCCAGGCTGCGCTTCGCGGTGGGTATGTGGATGTTTTCCCGATTACGCTTGAAAACCCCGTTCGCATTGAGTTTTTTGACGATGAGATAGATACTATGCGAGAGTATGACCCTCTCACGCAGCGTTCTCTCAATAATGTGGATAGCGTTTTGCTTCCGCCCGCAGTGGAAACACCTCTCGACAAAAAAGCGCGCGAACACGGCTTGAAGATACTTATCAACCGACAAGGCTTCACAGAGGAATGTGAAGCTCTAAAAGAAGGCTTTACGCCGCGCGGCGCAGAAGCGCTTCTGCCTTTCTTTTATAAGGATGAGGTTACGCTTTTTGATTATTTTCTGTCCGGTTCTTTAATTTTAATAGACGAGCCGCCGCGTGTGGCAGAGACGGGTAAAATCATCTACGACGAGTTCATAGAAAATGCCGGGCTTTTGCTCATGTCAAAAACTATAGAGCCTGAGCAGGCGGAGCTTTTATGTGACCCACAGACTATGCTAAAAAGGCTCGATACGCCACGCACGGCGATGCTTTTTGCATTCACGCGCACATTTGCGCCTATTTCCCCCAAAGGCCTTTTTCGCTTTGAAACGCGCCCTGCCGCAAAGTATTTGGGCGGTGAGGAGCTTTTAAAAGAAGATATCGAGTCGTGGCGCAGGAATTCGGAAACAGTACTCATCTATGCAGGCCCGCATAGTAAGCGATTGCAAGATAGGCTCATGGACATGGGCGTGTTTGCGCCCGGTGCCGAAAGCCTAAAGCGCGATATTGTGCGAGGAGAAATTTTAATCGTCGGTGAATCCGTTGAAAAGGGTTTTTCCTATCCTGAGATAAAGCTCAACGTCATAAGCGAGGAGGAGCTTTACGGTGGGTCGACCAAGCGTACCGCAGTACCTAAGCGTAAGCGGCCGCAGCTTGCGTTCTCCGAGCTTAGTACCGGGGATTTGGTGGTGCATGAAACACACGGCATCGGGCGCTTTGTAGGCATACAGACGCTTCGTGTGGGTGACGTGGAGCGTGACTATCTGCATTTGGCGTATGCGGCAGGCGACAAACTCTATATCCCCACCGATCAGCTCGACCGCGTGCAGAAATACATAGGCGGCGACGAGGGGGCACAAAAGCTCTCGCGCCTAGGGAGCGGCGAGTGGCAAAAGACCGTGAGCCGCACGCGTGAAAGCGTAAAGAAGCTCGCGTTTGACCTTGTGAAACTTTACGGCGAGCGCTCCAAAAGAAAAGGCTTCCGTTTTTCTAAGGATACAGCTTGGCAGCTGCGTCTTGAAGAGAGCTTCCCTTATGAGGAAACACCCGATCAGCTTACCGCCATTGCAGAGATTAAACACGATATGGAAAGCGAGCGCGTGATGGATCGGCTCCTTTGCGGCGATGTAGGCTACGGGAAGACCGAGGTCGCGCTTCGCGCCGCGTTTAAGGCTGTGATGGACAGCAAGCAAGCGGCGCTTTTGGTGCCTACGACCATTCTCGCACAGCAGCATTTCAATACGCTTGCCGCAAGGTTTTCGGGCTTTCCCGTAAATGTTGCGCTGCTTTCGCGCTTTTTAAACCCCGCCTTGGAAAAAGAAACATTAAAAAAGATAGAGAACGGTACCATAGACGTTGTAGTAGGAACCCACAAGCTTTTGTCTAAGGCCATAAAGTTTAAAGATCTCGGGCTTCTCGTTGTGGATGAGGAGCAGCGCTTCGGCGTGGGGCATAAGGAGCAGATTAAAAACCTTAAATCGAGCGTTGACGTACTGACGCTATCCGCAACGCCTATCCCGCGTACACTTCACATGTCCATGACGGGCATACGCGACATGAGTGTAATCGAAACGCCGCCCGAGCAGCGCTACCCCGTGCAGACATATGTAATGGAGTATAACGACGCGGTCGTACGCGAGGCAATCTTAAAGGAGCTTTCGCGCGGTGGGCAGACGTATTTTGTTTATAACCGCGTCAGAAACATGGAGCAGTTTGCGGAGTATTTACGGTCGCTCGTGCCGCAGGCGCGCATTGCCTACGCTCACGGTCAGATGAGTGAAAAGACGCTTGAAAAAACAATGGTGGACTTTTTGGAGCAGCAGTACGACGTTCTCCTTTGCAGCACTATCATCGAGAGCGGTCTCGATATCCAAAACGTCAATACCATCATTGTTTACGATGCAGACCATATGGGGCTTTCGCAGCTTTACCAGCTTCGCGGTCGCGTCGGCCGCGGGGCGCGGCTTGGGTATGCGTACTTAACATTTCGCCATAACAAGGTATTGAGCGAGGTGGCGGAAAAACGTTTGAGCGCCATACGTGAGTTCACGCAGTTTGGCTCAGGCTTTAAGATTGCTATGAAGGATCTTGAGATACGCGGTGCGGGCAATCTTTTAGGCGCTGAGCAGCACGGGCATATGGCGGCGGTCGGTTACGACCTATACTGCAAGCTTATCGGAGATGCCGTGCGCGAGGCGAAAGGTGAAGTAGAAAAGCGCGAAATCGAAACAGCGGTGGAGATACCGATTGCAGCCTCCATACCACATTCCTACATTGCCCGCGAGACCGACAGACTCAATATGTACAAGCGCATCGCTCTTGTAGTCACAAGCGATGATTTGCTCGATGTGCAGGATGAACTGATCGACCGCTACGGCGAGATACCGCAGGCGGTGCAAAACCTCCTTTTTATCGCAAAGCTCAAGGCGGATGCCTCCAAGGCCTATGTCACAAAGCTTAGCATAAAGGAGGGGGAAGCAAAGCTCGTACTCGACACGCGTGCGCCGATGGATGTGAAAAAACTTATGGCATTGGTGGAGAAAACACCCGGTGCGCAGCTTATGAATACCGAAGAACCCACGCTTATTTTGCGCCGCAGGAACATGGACGTTACCGCCTTTTGCCGTGATTTGCCACAGTTTGTTTACACCCTTACAGATTGCATAGAGGTATGAACGTGTTATAATGAATGTCATGAAACAATACAGTTGGGAGAATGTTATGAAAAAATTTCTTGCACTGCTGATGGCAGCGATCTTGGTTCTCGGAATCGCAGCCGGCTGCAGCCTTGAGGAAAAACCGAACACCGAAGAACCCGTAAACACCGGCGATATCGCAGACGATACACCTGTTGTAACCGTAGACGGCGAGGTCGTCCTTACCTGGGCCGATTTTAAAAACGAGTACACCACCTATAACGAGCAGTTCTATCAGTCGAGCGGCGCGTATCTTGCGGACGCCGGTTATGCCGATACTGCCGTGCAGGAAATCATAGACTTTTATACGGAGGACGCCGTAATCGCCTATCAGGCAAAAAAGCAAGGGGCTGACCAACTCACGGCTGAACAGCAGGCCGAGCTTCAAGCGGAAATTGATGATCTAATTAATGGGTATGAAGAGTACTACCGCACCATGGCTGAGGAGGAAGCGGCCGCAGATACCACAATCGATGTGGACGCTCGCATCAACGAGCTCATTGCCGAGGAAGCCATGTATTATACCGGCAAGGAAATGACATATGACGAATTTATGGGTTGGCTTACAGATGCAGTTACCAACCAATTTGTGGGTGAAATTCTGAAGGAAAAGGCATTAGAAGACGTTGTTGTCGCAGATGACTACATTGAAACATGGTACAACGAAGAGCTTGCCAGCCAAAAGACCAGCTATGAGACCGATCCTTCCTACTATCTGAGCGATCAGGAGAGTTTTGAACTCGGTGAGGAAGGCGCTGTCCCCGTACTGTTTGTCCCCGAGGGTTATGCCCGTGTGATGGATATTCTCGCTGTGCCCACAGGTACTTTGCCCGAAGATTACGAGCAAAAGATGACCGACATGAACACCTTACAAGAGGAGTACGGCAAGCTTGCTTTTCTTGATGCGACAAGTGGAAGCAGCGAAAATGCCGCGCGCATGACGGAGATACTTACCGAGTATGCAGCTTTGAAGGCGGAGACCGATGCCGCACACGATGCATATGTGCAGACAGCGAAGGAAAAAATTGAAGCCGCCTATGCCGAACTGCAAGCGGGAACGCCGTTTGCCGATGTGCTTGTAAAGTATACGGAAAACACAAAGTTCTCCGAGATCGAGACATTCCGCCAGAAGGGTGCGCTTATGTATTCCGAGGGCAGCGAATGGTCCAACGCTGTGATTGAAACATTCAATAGCTTATCCGTGGGCAGCTTCTCCGCGGTGTTTGAGGATGACGAGGGCTTCCACATACTCTATTATGTAAGCGATGAAATACCTGGTGAACGCCCCCTATCCGACGTGACGGAGCATATTCGCCCCGCTGCAACCGAGCAAAAAAAGAGCGAGGAATGGGATGCGCTCCTCACTGCATGGAAAGCCGATTCAAGCGTTGTGATCGACCAAGATCTCGTTAATTCGGTGAAAGCCGTAGGCTGAGTTATCAGAAATGTATAAATAACATGAAGGCGGCTTTGTACGCAAAGCCGCCTTCATGCTTTCTTTTATGACAAAGGCATAGTAAAATAAGGAAAAGCATGAAACCGAAACGGAGGATGTCGGATATATGAGGCTCGATAAATACCTCAAGGTGTCGCGCATCATCAAGCGCCGCACCGTGGCCAACGAGGTCAGCTCGCTCGGACGTGTCAAAGTAAACGGCAAGGAAGCCAAGCCAAGTACCGATGTAAAAGAAGGGGATGTGCTCGATATTTTGATGGGCGGCAAGCATCTCAATGTAAAGGTTATAAGTGTCCGCGAGACCGCTTCCAAGGCGGACGCGTCCGATATGTATGAAGTCCTCGGGGAGGGTTGACAGTTGAACATTGCATGTGTTCTTCTCGCGGCCGGGAGTTCCGAGCGCATGGGTGAAAACAAACTTGCGCTCACCTTTAACGGCCAAACGCCGCTTATGCTAAGTGCGGACGCTTTTTTTCGCGCTGAGAAAGAGCTTTATAAAATGGCGATTACCGTAGGAGATGCTACCCGTACACAGGGGGAGCACCTAAGATCGCGCTACGGTGAGCGCGTGGTGCTTGTGGAGGGCGGCTCTAGTCGCGCACAATCGGTTTATAACGCGCTGCAAGCGCTTGAAGGCGCGGAAGTTGTTGCCATACACGATGCGGCGCGATGCCTTGTAACGCCCACGGTCATTCAAGAAAGCATCAAAAGCGCCGTTCGCTGCGGCAGCGGTGTGGCGGGTATTGAGGCGCGGGATACAGTACGCCTCGACAACGGCATACTTGACCGAAACCGCATAATTTTAGCGCAAACGCCGCAGAGCTTTCGTTATGATCGCATACTTCAAGCATACCAAAGGGCGTTTGAGGATGGCTATGAAGCAACGGACGACCTTGCACTGTACGAAAGAATGGGGTATACAGGTGTGTTTACGAGCGGGAGCATCTTAAATCAAAAGCTTACCTACCCATCGGACATGCCCATGTTCGAGGCGGTGCTCAGTACATCGCAACGCGTAGGATTCGGTGAGGATACACACAGACTTCTACAAGGCCGCGCACTCATACTGGGCGGTGTTGAGATACCCTATAAGCTTGGCCTTTACGGGCATTCAGACGCGGATGCACTGACGCATGCTATTATAGATGCACTCCTTGGTGCTGCGGCGCTCGGCGATATAGGTCGCCATTTTCCGGACTCGGACGAAGGCTACAAGGATGTCTCCTCTTTGGTTCTATTGGAACACACGGGAGCACTCCTTGAACGGGCAGGCTACCGCGTTGTAAACATCGATGCGACGGTTGTTGCGCAGGAACCAAAGCTTGCACCTTACATAAGTGAAATGCGCGCAAAGCTTGCTCGTGCACTCCAAATCGACGCAGCACTTGTGAGCGTTAAAGCCACGACACCCGAGCATCTCGGGCCGGAGGGAAGGCTTGAAGGTATCACGGCAAGGTGTATCTGCTCTATAAAATCGATGCCGTAAAGATAAGGCTGGATGCTGTTATTCCGCTGCAATTCTAAAAAGGGTAATAAAAGGCGTACTGCCGCAGGTATCTAATGCAGAACGCCTGTTGCATATACGATTTATGTATGTAGGCGGTGTAAGGCAATGGAATGTATAAAAACCGAGCGGTTGGAACTAAGGCCTCTTTTGACAGATTATGCAGCTTCGTTAATGCCGATTTGGACAGATGAAGAAGTTGTTAAGAATACATATATACAAGGTGTGCATAATGAGGAAAACTGTAAAAAGATGATTGAGCGCATGCTCAATATAAGCTTATCAAGAAATGATATAGGGCCATACGCGATATTTAATAATCTAAATTTAATCGGTCTTGTCGGTGCCGCCCGCGATTCGGCATTTGAGTATGGACTTTACTATCATCTTGGTAAGGATTATTGGGGATGCGGGTACGCAACCGAAGCAGCAAAAGCAATTTTAGATATTGCATTTCAGTTTCCAGAGACAGTGCGCGTTTCTGCCAATGTACGAACTACAAATCCGGCAAGTTCGAGAGTTCTTGTGAAGATCGGTATGAAATTTGAAGGATGTATGCGCATGAAGTTCTTTCGCAATGGCATATACGGAGACCTTAACACTTACGCAATTCTTAAAAGCGAATATGAGAAAGCTTAAGCTATTTAGCTTAAATTTGATCGTTGCATAAAAAAGGAGCTTCATAGAAGCTCCTTTTCAATATAGGCTATGTATTGAATTTAGGTATCCCTTCTGATGCTGTCCGAGCATGTTTTCCTTCTGCGGGATAGTGCAAGACCTCCAAAACCGCTTACAATCGCCATGTAATAGCCCAAATCATACCAAAACCCTTTGTTATAGATTTCATAAATACCGATGTCTTTGTTGAAAATAGAAATTATGAGTGAGATCGGTGCGATCCACCCATGCCAAATTCCGGCAAAGAACCCTGCAGGCTTAATTTCCGAGTTAGCTCCATCCCCCGGGATGCAGCTTGTGAAAGTTAACATCAATAAAAGGATAATGGCACAGATTACAATCATCTTTCTAATTTTCATATATTCACCCTGTTTCTATTTATTTCCATCATTATAACACGAAGCGAGCCGCTGTATAATTTATTTTCCGTATTGGCTTTGCCATGCTGCTGTATGACCGGCAAATGTTCTCCATATACATGAGATAGTCGCTGCACAAATCGCGGCGGATGGGGGGCAGTAGACCGGTTTGCTTAATAAACGTTCATTTTTTTATCAGGCATCTATACTCGCTGCATCCAATATGGTGCTGCTGCTATTAGGCTTTGCCTACCGCGTGCTGCTGGGCAGATTTGCAGGGCCTGAAGGCATGGGCGTATACATGCTGGTAATACAGGTGTATGCAATAGTGATGAGCGTATGCGTGTCCGGTATTTGCGTTGCCGTTACGCATGTGACGGCAAGCCTATATGCCCATGGGGATTTTAAGGGCATTCGAAAGCTTATCCGGTATGCGGTGCTTTGTTTCCTGGGACTTTTAGGTGTTCTTTCGCTGCCCATACTACTTCTTCGCAACGAAATAGCCACCGTGATATTGGGTGACTCGCGCACCGCAAACGCTCTATGGATGATACTCATCTTAATATTGCTCACCGGTATTGAGAATATTTTCAAAGCGATGTTTCATGGCACGCGGCAAGTCCGGTTTGCAGCAATATCCGAGGTGGGGGAGCAGCTACTACGCATTGCACTCGCATGGATGCTGCTCACGCGCTTTCTCAATGGTGATCATGGGTATACTGTATTTTTGATTTTAATTGGTATGGCGCTTAGTGAAGTGTTTAGTGTGTTGTTCTTGGGCATTTCCTTCGGTAAAAATATATTGAACAGGAAGAAAAACGTTGCTGCCTCCATGCGTGACATAAGGCAACGGTTTTTAAAAATAGCCGTACCCTCTGCTTTCACCTCCGTGCTGGCAAATGTGTTTTCTTCCGTATCGGTTATTATATTCCCCTTGCGGCTTGCATTGGCAGGGTATACGAGGGTGGAAGCCGTCAGTGCGCTCGGCCTTATGTCGGGTATGGTAATGCCCATTATGATGCTCCCCAATGCATTTGTAGGTGCGCTATGTACAATGCTTATGCCAAGCATATCGGGCAGTATCGCACGAGGGGATTCACTCGATCTTGCGCGCAAAGTCGATAAAGGTATTGAAGCCGCGGGTTTAATGGGGATACCCTCCACAGCAATGCTGCTGCCCTTTATACCGCTCCTGTGCAGGCTGCTTTTCGGACAGACTGTTCCGCCGACTCTGGCTGCGGCGCTGTTTCTACAGACCGTTTCCATGTATTATCTGATTCTCACGGTAAGTATATTAAACGGCCTCGGAATGCAAAAGAAAGTACTTTTGCTTGCTGCAATCGGGGAAAGTATACAGATTATTTTGGTATGGGTGTTAACGGCCATACCGGCGCTGCACATATACGGCTTTATATTGGGTATGTTATGCGGAGATGTTGTGCGCATAGCTTTTGGATTTATCTATATCCACAAGGCGACACATACCCGCCCGCATATTTTTCATGCGGGAATCATTCCCGTGGCCTGCGCGGTGATACTTTACGCCTGCGCGCAGCTGTTTTTCCTGGGTGCGTTGGAGCGGGAGGTTGCTGTACTGCCTGCACTGATTGTAAGCCTGCTATTGTGTATCTGCGTGTATATCGTTCTGCTGCGTCTTTTAGGTGTGCGCCTATGGCAGTATATGCAGCGTGTGGTGCTGCATAATGATCCGGCACAAGCGAAACCAACGGTGCTGGAGGAAAGCCCCGGACATTCGGCACGGGCTTAAGGATACCAATAAATCCCTTGGGGGCTAATTCCCCTCCTTGGAGGGGTGCCTGAAGGGCGAGGTGGTTATACCCCACAGCAAATAAGCACCCAAAGTGGGTGCTTATTTCGCTCTAACATTTCGTTTTACGTTCCCAAATACGCTGCTTTTACTGAGTTGTCGTTTAGTAGCTCCTCGCCGGAGCCGGTCATGGTGATTCTCCCGGTCTCCAGCACATAGCCCGTGTGCGCGGTGGAGAGTGCCATGTTCGCGTTTTGCTCGATGAGAAGTATGGTTACGCCGTGTTTGTTGATCTCTTTTATGATGTTAAATATGTTGCGGACAATCAGCGGCGCAAGGCCCAGCGAGGGTTCATCCATCATCATGAGCTTTGGTCGGCTCATGAGCGCGCGGCCGACTGCGAGCATTTGCTGCTCGCCGCCCGAAAGCGTGCCGCCTGCCTGCCAGGAGCGCTCCTTGAGGCGGGGAAACAGTTCGTAGACCCAGTTGATGTCAGGCGTAATGTCGTCGTGGCGCATATACGCACCAACACGCAGGTTTTCATAGACCGTCAGATTGGGGAATATGCGTCGGCCCTCCGGTACGAGCGTGATGCCGCGGCTCACGATTGTTGTTGTGTCCTTGCCGGCGATATTTCCGCCCTCAAACTCTATGATGCCGCTTTTTGGTTTCACAAGCCCCGCAATGGCGCGAAGTGTGGAGCTTTTACCCGCACCGTTGGCGCCTATAAGGGTGACGATGTCGCCCTTTGGTACATCGAAGCTGATGCTCTTGACAGCCTCGATACCGCCGTAGTTAACCTTAAGATCTTTGATGCTTAAAATCGTTTCGTTCATTCACTCACCCCCAAATACGCGTTGACCACGTTCGGATCCGCCTGCACGACGGTGGGCGTACCGTGGCTTATGAGCTTCCCGAAATCAATCACATAGATGCGGTCGGAAAACTGCATAACAAGGTCCATGTGGTGCTCGATCATGAACACCGTAAGGCCGTATTTGTTTTTAATTTGGACGATAAACTCGCCAAGTTCCTGCGTCTCCTGCGGGTTCATACCTGCAGCAGGTTCGTCGAGAAGCAAAAGCTTCGGATCGGTCGCAAGTGCGCGCGCGATTTCAAGCCTTCTTTGCAGTCCGTAAGGCAGGCTTACGGCAAGGTCGTTCGCATATTTTAAGAGGTTTTGCTCTTCCAATAAGACAATGGTCTCTTCGCGCATGCGCTTTTCTTCTTTATAGGTGAGGCGAAGCGTAGCGGAAAATACATTCTGCTTTGCCCGCATATGCTTTGCGGTGAGCACGTTATCAAATACCGTCATGCTTTTCCAAAGTCTTATATTTTGGAAGGTGCGCGCTATACCGAGCTTGGTCACCTGGTCGGGCGTTGGATCTACCTTGTGCGCATGGACATATTGTTTTTCGTTTTCGCCCGCATATATCTTTTTCATCTTGCCGCGCGGGTGGTTAGAAGCAATTGTTTTGCCATTGAAGCAAATCATACCGTTCGTGGGTTCATAAATGCCCGTAATGCAGTTGAAGGCCGTTGTCTTTCCTGCGCCGTTTGGGCCGATAAGCGCGACAATCTCACCATTGTTGACTTCGAGCGAAAGATTGTTGACGGCTACGACACCGCCAAACTGCATGGTTACGTTTTCCAGACGAAGAACGTTTTCAGCCATCGATACCGCCTCCTTTCGATTCGCCCACAGTGGGTTTTGCGCGTTTGTTAAACCGCTTAATGAGACCTAAAAAGGAGATTTCTTTATCGCCCATGAGCCCTTTTGAGAAGAAGAGCACAATGACCATGATGATAACGGAGAACACAAACCGCCTAAAGCCCGATCGGAAAATGTCCGGGGACTCAATACCCAAGAACTTACCCATATCGAGCCCGCGAAGCCACCATTCCGATGCCGCTATGTAGAGAAAGCTCGCAATACAACTGCCGGAGACGGAGCCTATGCCGCCTATAACAACGATGAGGAGTATCTCATAGGTCATAGCGCTTTTAAACTGCGCAGCCTGCACCGTATATTGGTACATAGCGAGGAGCGCACCTGAGATACCTGCAAAGAAGGAGCTTATGATGAAGCTCATTTGCTTATGCTTAAAAAGGTTAATGCC
>JAEWZS010000236.1 GCA_023458355.1 Bacillota bacterium | reverse complement strand
GTGATATTCCCGCCGCCGCCGCCGTCCCCGCCGCCGATGCCCGCGCCGAAAAAGCCGCCCGTAACGTTGAGCGTGCCGGTGCTCGCCGCCGTGATCACCAGCGTCTGGCCAGGGTTAACATCAAGACCGGCGTAGCCATTGGTACCCTTGAGCGTATTATCGCCCACCACCGTGAGGTTCAGCGTTGCGCCGCTAAAGGTATGGATGGCCGCACCACCAGGCGAATGGATCTTAGCGTCCTCCAGCGTCAGGTTTGCCTGTACGTTGTTATAAATGACAACGCTTGCGTGGCTGGGCTGGCCGGATATGGTGAGCGGCGTGTCTCTATATATTGTCACCCTTCTAGCGCCACCTGAAATCGAAAACTCATAATCCACGCCTTCGACGCCGCCCGTTACGGTAAGCTCGTCATCTGCCAGCGCCGCCGCGGGCAGCAGAAAGAGCGCCAGCATTGCGGCCAGTATAAGCCCTAACCCTATTTTTGCCTTCATAATACCTATCCTTCCGTTTTTACGCGGTTTTGCGGCCTTGTGCCCGGCGGCTATTGCATAGAAGCCGCTTTGATCTTATAATCAAGAGCAACGACATAATAAAAGACTACAGTCAATGACTATAGTCATTATATTCATATTTGCATGTAAAATCAAGGAGAATCATAATGGAAAAGGAAGCCGCAAGCACCAGAAAGGAACGGGCGTCTGCAACAAAAAAGCGCCTGTATGCCGCTGCAGACGCGCTCTTTACGCAATATGGGTTCGACGAGGTCAGCGTGGATCGCATCGTGGAGGAGGCCGGGGTCGCCAAGGGCACGTTTTATGTGCACTTTGCATCCAGGGATAGCCTGCTGGAAGCCCTGATCGCTGATTTTGTGGAGCGGGTGGATGTGGACTATCAGGCTTTTATCGATACCTTCCCGCCAACCATGCCGGCAACGGATGTTCTCTTGCGGCTTGCTGAAAAAATAATGGATGTGGTTATGAATACCATCGGGCTGGAACGAATGAAAGCACTCTACCGGACACATCTGACGAACATTTCGCGCACCGGGACTGCCGCCAGCTACAACCGCATGCTTTATAAAACTATCATGGGTGTACTGGACAAGGGCATACAAAGCGGGGGGCTTTCTTCCGAACTGCCGCTGGGGGCCCTTGCCAACCATTTGATTCTGGCCATGCGCGGCATCATTTATGAATGGTGCATCCGTTATCCGGATTTTGATCTGCAGGCCCAATCTCAGGCGCATTTTCAGCTTATTCTAAGGGGTATGCAGACGTAGGGGCGGGAGTATCCTGTTTTAGCGCATTCGCAATGCGAACCTCAAATATAGTCACTTACAGCCAAAGTATAAAATATCCTGCAATAATCAGAACGGTAACCTGTTTTTATCATTCCTCGTACCCCTTATTATTGTACGCTTCGATTTTTAGCGGTATGGTAATCCTGAGGTCGGGTGGTTGTAGGGCGATGGCTGCTCTCCCTACACCAAGAGCAAACTCTCCCACCACAGTTTTTGCTTTTAGTCGAACAAAGAAAGCCTAAGTATCATTGCTTTTGATGTGTTGGCCAAGAGAAATGCACCACAGTAAATTTGCAAGAAATCATTTCAAGTCACTTTTCTATTTGTATAAGTCACGGTTAACAAAAGACCGCCGAAGCGGTCTTGAAAAATAGGAACTTGCGGTCGTCGATTTCTACCCCTTAATTTACCCCTTACAAAATTAAATCGCTCTATTTCTTGTTTAGAGGGATTAACAACAAGCCCTAATTCTCTGGGCTTTCGAGAACCGATTAACCACTATTCACCCACGTTTTACCGAGGTCATTAACTTCAAATCCTAGTTCCGCAGCCAAAACAGAAAGCTCCAAGATTGGGGCTTTTTTGTTATATTACGCACACTCTTCGTTACTTCAGCATGATTAGCTCTTCATCTCGATAAACCACTTATCCTCCTCAAGAAAAAGGTGACGGAATGCTTTTCCTATACGAACCGTATAGCGAATTCCAGCGCCTCCGGCCTTGGTAGACGCAGCGCGGCACACGTTGGTTATCTCGTCAATTTCGAACTTTCTTCCATCCTCCCATTCGATGGATATAGGTATAAGCCGGCCTGTGGAGGAGAAATGCGCCACCACGCCGACGTAAACCTTATGCGCCGAGGGTTGCATCTGCATGGTGCTTACCTCCTTCTATCACATAGCCTTGAAAAATCCTACAGGATGGATAATATGATCCTCTTTGGGGTTTATGTTGGTCAAAGTATTGTCCATGGTAACGATTGCCCGGTTGATGGCATAGTGGCCAAAACGGTAACGGAGGCCATCCACCGTACGTTCAAGCTTTTCTTGTTTTAATCGGGCGGATTCATCCTCAAAAAGCGTAAGCTGCCAAGGTGCTTGTTCAGGTACAAGGTCGGCGGCGCGGATGCCGATGCTCCGAAGCGGCTTGTGCCAAGTATAGCTTTGGCGAAGCAACTTTAATGCAACTGCACACAGCTCCGAAGCTAAGCAGGTAGGCTGGGGCAATTTCATCTGGCGTTCAAAGCAATATAAGCCATTATCCCGCATGCTTATCTGCACGGTACGGCACAAGAAACCCTGTTCGCGCATTCGCTCCGCTACACTTTCGGCCAGCATAAAGTAGATAATTTTAGCATCCTGGTCGCATTTTAGATCGCGCGGTGTTGTGGTTGAATTTCCGATGCTTTTTACGGCCGCTTCTTCATCCGCCTGCATAACAGGGCTGGGATCTAACCCGTTTGCAAAAGTTGAAAGTACAAATCCCCATTTCCCGAACCAATCATGTAAATATTGAGGTTCAACCCTAGCGAGATCACCGATGGTATAAACGCCTCGGTCGTACAGCTTCTTGCGCGTTGCAGGACCGACATAGAGTAAATCAGCCGCAGGAAGCGACCAAACTTTTTGCTTATAATCATCTTTTGTTATTACCGTTACCGCATCCGGCTTTTTGAGATCGGAGCCGAGTTTGGCGAAAACCTTGTTCCATGCAACGCCGATAGATACGGTGATACCCAACTCGTCTTTAACCCTTTGCCTAATACTGTCGGCAATCTTTTTTCCGTCGCCAAAAAGATGCGTGCTTCCCGAAACATCAAGCCAGCACTCATCAAGACCGAAAGATTCGATCTGATCGGTATATTCCCCGTAAATGCTGCGCACAAGCCGCGAGAAGCGAATGTACAGCTCATAGCGCGGCGGCAAGACGATAAGCTTGGGGCAAACATCACGCGCTTGCCACAACGCCATGCCTGTTTTTACGCCGAATCGCTTAGCTATCTCATCCTTTGCTAAAATGATCCCATGACGCGCCTCTACATCACCGCCGACAGCAACGGGATTGCCGCGCAGTTCCGGCCGGTGTAAAAGCTCAATATTAGCGTAGCAGGCATTTATATCGGAATGCAGAATTACACGCTCCACTTCAAAACCTCGAACATTTGTTCTGTTTGCTTATTATATGCTTGAGGGGTAAATAAATCAACTGCCAAATTTTAAAAGCTATGCTATGCTATGATTAAGGTAAATGGAGGATAAAGTAATGTGCGGACGATACTATATCGTTATTGAGGACGATGAGCTTCAAGATATCATGCGCGAAGTTCAGCAAAAAGTTGACGCCGCGAAGCTAAATACAGTCAAAACCGGCGAAATATTTCCAACGAATATAGTGCCTATCCTAACCCCAAACGGAGCCGCTTTGATGAAATGGGGGTTCAAAGGGTTTGACGGGAAGGCGCAAATCATCAACGCGCGAAGTGAAACTTTATTAGAAAAGCCGATGTTTCGAAAACCGCTTCTTGACGGTCAACGGTGCCTTGTTCCGGCATCGAATTATTTTGAATGGCAAGCACAGCCGGCAGGAAAAAAGATCAAACACACAATTTACAACCCTTCTGCGTCGGTGATCTACATGGAGGGGCTTTACCGGATAGAAAAGGAAAGCGACCTCCCCGTCTTTGTTATCCTCACGCAGGAGGCTGATTCCGATTTGCGTATCATCCATGAACGCATGCCGGTAATACTCGACTCTGTTAATGCAAAAAGTTGGTTAATCGGTGATACATCTCATTTTCACGGAGTTAAACTCGCGTATAAAACCTCCGCATAACCGTTAATTATTTTCTTTGTGACAAGTATATTTACATCCGCATTATTCATATGAACATATAAAACTTGAAATATATTCTATCCCCCGTCTTGACGCATCGCATAGCATTGTGTTAGCATAGACGAAATTTACTTTTCGGGGGTGAGCGATATGCTGCAATCATGCGAAAATGTCAAAAGGTTTTACGATGAAGACGTGGATGCTGAATGGAACAGGCTTTTAAAGGCTCGTTTCGAGTTTGACATCAACCGCCATTTCATCGCCAAGTACTTAAAACCGGGCCAAAAAGTGCTCGACTGCGGCGGCGGCCCCGGTCGTTATTCGCTTTGGCTCGCGGAGCAAGGCTGTGACGTGACGTTGTTTGATCTCTCCGAAGGTAATGTGGCATTTGCTAAAAATAAGGCTCAACAGCTTGGGCTTTCGCTTCGCGCACTTTCGGGCGACGCGCGCGATTTGGGAGCGCTCAAAGCCGAGCGCTTCGACCACATTTTGCTTATGGGCCCTATGTATCATCTGCTCGAAGAAAGCGACCGTATAGCGTCTGTAAACGCCTGTCTTTCGCTTCTTAAGCCGGGCGGGACTCTAAGTGTGTCTTTCATTTCCTCCTATGCAGGAATCCTCTATTATCTAAGAGAAATGCCTGAGGCCATCCTTAAACCGGAGGTACAGGCAGATTATAAGTTTATGGAAGATGATCTTCCCTTTTCCGGCATGGCGTTTACAGACGCTTATTTCATCCGCCAACAGGATGTGCTGCCGTTTATGGAGCAATTTCCGCTGAAAACGCTCCACTATCTGTCGAGCGAAGGAATTTACTCCCCTTGGTATCAAACACTGCAGTCGCAGGGAGAGGAAGCGTATCAAGCTTATCTCAAATTTGCTGTCGCCACATGCGAACGCGAAAATCTGCTTTCCTTTGCGGAACACTTTCTTTATATCGGCAGGAAGTGCGATAAAACCTTATATTAAGGTTTCGTCGCACGCGCCATGAACGCCTCGGTACTCATCCTTCCGTCACGGTTATAGCGATTGAGGCGGTACAGTTCGTCAGGATCACGCGCAATATAATTCGGGCTTTCGCGGCAAATCAAAGTGACACAAAAGCCCATTTCTTTGAGTGCATCCTCGCTGCCCTGGCTCGTTAAGCCATACGGGTAAACAAATGTGACGGGCAGTACCCCGCAGCGCTCGGCCAGCGTGTTTTGCAGCTTCGTAACGTCGTCCCAAAGCGATTTTTCATAGTCTTCCTCGGATTCGAAGATCTTTCTCATGGCGCCGAGTCTGCCTCCCCACGCATGCATTCCGTAACTGTGGTTGGCAATCTCGATATAAGGAAGCCTCTTCAACCCTGCGATATCCTCCCAGGTCATATAAGAATAGTTATCGTTATAATGTTGTATTTTATATGCATTTTCCGTAAACGTCCCGACCACCGCAAAGACTGCCTTCATACCGTATTTTTCAAGGAGCGGCACGGCATAGACTATGTTGTTGCTCTGCCCATCATCGAAGGTGAGCATCACAGGCTTCTGTGGTAATTCCCTTCCCTCGTTTATATAATCGACCAGGTCGCTCATGAGAATGGTTGTATAGCCGTTCTCCTTAAGGTAGCGCAGGTCGCTTTCCAGCGTATCGGCCGAGATGATATACGCACCGGTTTCGGCGTTCGTTTTATGAATGCCATGGTACATGATGATTGGCAGAAAAACGCCCACCTTTGCACCCGTGGAGGCCGCCTGCACCTTATCGTACATGTTCATAAATGACAGCACATAAAGAAGCAGGGCTATGCAGAAGCCTATAACAAGAAATATTTTTCGGATGTTTAGTCGAATCACCATGGCAGCTCCTCAACATATGCATTTATGTTAGGAATTGGTTTCAATTATGCGTATGCCGCAGGGCGCTAAAAATATAAACCAACACAAAAAAGTGACCTAAACGGTCACTTTTCTGATTGGGATCCGGCGGCTACCTATCTTTCCATGCCGTCACCAGCACAGTATTTTGGGCGTAGAAGGGCTTAACGACTGTGTTCGGAATGGGAACAGGTGGGACCCCTTCGCTTAACCACCGGAATGGTAA
>JAEWZS010000235.1 GCA_023458355.1 Bacillota bacterium | reverse complement strand
GTGTTTGCAAGGCTCTACTATGTGGTATTCGAGCTTGATTTCTTCTTAAAAAATCCAATTTCCATACTTTATATTTGGGAGGGCGGGCTTGCCATTTACGGCGCGGTTATCGGTGGCCTCTTGGGCGTGCTGATCTACGCTCGCGTGAAGAAGCTCCGCTTTTTGCGGTTGGTTGACTGCGTCGCTCCGGGTCTCGTGCTGGCGCAGGCGATTGGCCGTTGGGGAAATTTCTTCAACCAGGAAGCCTTTGGCCTGCCCATCAACAACGGTGAGCTTCTTTGGTTCCCGTTTGCCGTTAAAATTGAGGGGCTCCATTATTTCGATGGGGTTCTCTGCGAAAACCCGTACCACATGGCGACGTTCTTCTATGAATCCATGTGGTGTCTCATTATATTTGCAATTTCATGGGCAAACCGTAAAAAGTTCAAACATGATGGCGACGCATTCCTTACTTACGCGCTTTTATATGCATTTGAACGCATGTTTGTGGAAGGTCTGCGCGGCGATAGTCTGAAAATCGGCGATGTGCGCATTTCCCAAATCTTAAGCGCGGTCATGTTTGCGGCGATACTCATCTTCTTTGTTGTACGCCATTACAAGGAGAAGAAAGCCGGTCGGCTTATGTGGCCCGTACCGCTTGTCGCGGAAGAAGCAGCCTTTGAAGCCGATGCGGATGATAAAGAGAGCGAACAAGACCGTATTGTGACCGGCGAAACGGATACAATTGAACATACAGACGATAAACAGACCGACGGTGAACACGCCGACGAGCAAGACAGTTTAGAAAGCGATAACGATAACAGCGAGGAGAAGTAAAATGCAATCCCTAACTATGATGACGGACCTGTACCAGCTTACGATGATGTATGGTTATTTCAAACACGGAATGACCAAAAACATCGCCGTGTTTGATCTGTTTTTCCGCAACACCACGGAATACAGCTCTTATGCGGTCATGGCAGGAACGGCTTCCGTGATCGAATATATAAATAATCTACACTTTACCGACGAGGATATAAGCTACCTTCGGACGTTAAATCTGTTTGACGAGGAATTTTTATCGGAGCTCAAAGCAATCCGTTTCACAGGCGAGTTATATGCGATGGAAGAGGGAACGCTTGTATTCCCTTATGAGCCGATCGTCCGCGTTAAAGCTCCCATTATGGAAGCGCAGCTGATCGAAACAGCGCTTCTTAACCTTGTAAACCACCAAACGCTCATCGCCACAAAGGCGAGCCGTGTGGTATATGCAGCGCAGGACGACACTGTGCTGGAATTTGGCCTGCGCCGTGCGCAGGGGCCCGATGCCGGTACACTTGGTGCACGTGCCGCCATTGTCGGAGGCTGTGATTCGACTAGCAATGTGCTTGCTGGTCAGCTTTACGGCATTGCTGTGAAAGGGACGCACGCACATAGCTGGGTTATGAGTTTCCCCGACGAGCTTTCCTCCTTCCGTGCCTATGCAGACACATTCCCGGATTCGTGCCTGCTTCTTGTTGATACCTACGATACCCTAAGAAGCGGCGTTCCAAATGCCATTACGGTGTTTGATGAGCTCAAGAAGAAAGGCTATAAGCCCCTTGGTATACGACTTGATTCGGGCGACCTTGCGTATCTTTCCAAAAAAGCGCGCAAAATGCTTGATGATGCAGGGCACCCCGAAGTGAAAATATTCGCATCGAGCGACCTCGATGAAACCGTAATCCATAACCTCAAGGCAGAAGGCGCGCGTATCGATGTTTGGGGTGTAGGTACGCGGCTTATCACCTCCTATGACAATCCCGCTCTGGGCGGCGTATATAAACTTTCCGCTGAAATTGTGAACGGTGAGACCGTACCAAAAATAAAGCTTTCGGACAATGCCGAAAAGGTGACATACCCGGGCTATAAAAAGGTGTTAAGGTTTTATAACAACATCAACGGTATGGCGATTGCGGATCTTATCACGCTTAATGAAGAGGTTTTTGATACCTCGAGACCCTTAAAGCTCTACCATCCTGAGCAAACTTACAAGACCATGACGATTACCGATTACAACATACGGGAGCTGCTTGTGCCCATATTTGTAGATGGTAAGCAGGTGTATAACGCTCCAAGCGTACTTGAGTCGCGCGAATACAATATGCGCGAGTTGAAAACCTTCTGGGAAGAGACAAAGCGCTTATTAAATCCGCATGTATATAAGGTAGATATTTCGGACAAGCTTTACGACTTACGGAAGCGTCTAATTTGGGCGAACCGTGGATAAGAGGAAGCGAATAATTGCAAAAGCATTTTCACTATGCGCTCTTGCCGCAGCGTCTTTATTTTTGTGCGCCTGCGTGTCTTCAAAGCCTATATTAAACCCTGCTGTCACGCTTGCGCCAACGCCTACAGCTACACCGGAATTGACCATCGCGCCGACACCGTCACCGTCACCGACACCGTCGCCTACATCAACCCCGCAGCAAAAGCTTATTGGCAGTTACGATGCGCTGGGCGCATTGGTCGCAACACCCGAACACTACGAGCGTTACATTGCGTTTAAAAATATTCAAGTTTATGAGCAATTCAACGATACGTTTATGGACGCGGTGGCAACAAACAGCTATACAGAACCCATCGTCTGTGCGGTGGATATCGTTTTTATAGAAAATGATGAAACCATAGCTTCTGGTAAACTCCAAACGCAGGATGGGAAGTACGTTCTCATTTTGCAACCGGGTGAAAATACCGTTTACGCACAAATCAATACCGATATGACGCTCACACTCATGGATTTTACGCTTAAATACGATGAAGGTTTGGGTGTGTGGCCGAAATAAAGGATATCTACAAAATACAGCCGCAACACGAAAGTTGCGGCTGTATTTTATGCGGTTGTTTTACTTTTTGCTTAGGATATACTCTAAAAGCGCAGAAGCGCTTCTTTCTTTAACGGGCAGGAAAAACTGACGCTCCAAAATACTTGAGAGCTCGTGTGCGTCGGAAGAATACAGTACATGGTAAAGCGTAAGGTCGATTCCTTTCGGGGGCGGCACGTTTTGCATCAGCTCGACCGAAGAGAATATGGGGCTTTCGGGCATGAAGCCCAAAAGATAGAGGAGCGAATTTGCGGTTCGGTTGATATGAGCGGGTACGCTCACGCCTTTGTACGACTCGCAGAGCGCATAAAGCTCGTCAATCGTAAGCTCGCTCGATTGCAGGAGGAGTTTTTCTTCATAACGTATAAGGTCGTCGTTTTTATCAAGAACAGCCTGTTCGCCGAAAAACTCCGGCATATTGGGCATAGAGGGGAGTGTTTTGTATAAAGCATGCGAAAAACCTTCCGCCGCGGCGACGGTAGGGAAATAGCACAGCACATGCACATCCTCACGGCTTTGTGCCTCTACACCGGGCAAAAGCAAAACGCCGCTCTCGTCCGCTATGGCCTTGACGGCGTTTAAGTTCCACGTGCAGTTATGGTCGCAAACAGCAATCGCGTCCAACCCCTTAAGCATGGCCATGTGCACAATGTTGTTTGGCGTCATGTCCATGGAAGCGCAGGGGGAAAGGCAGCTGTGGATGTGTAGATCGCACGCGAGCTTTTGCATTTTACTTAAGGTCCGCAATACCGCTTGCCGCCATGCGAGCGCAGGCACCGTAGGCGGTGAGAGAAGTTTTTATAAGCGCAATTTTTTCTTCTGTGGCCTTTTGAATCGGCGCTTCGTCGGGCGATACACCTTCGGGGAAAATTACGCATGCCATTTCATGAAGTGATGCGAGTGCAATCACATTCATGTGCGTTTGAATGGTTACCCACGCGCAGCCTTGCTTGCCGTTTGCCATCACCCAACTTAGTAGATCACATGCGTAAGCGCAGCTTACCTCGTTGTCGCAGCCCTCGGGGGTTATGAGCTCACCGTTTAAAAGCTGTGCAAGTTCTTTTGCAGTCATGTTTATACCTCCGTTGACATGTCATAAAAGCGCTAAGTATCCATTTATCCGCGCTTGTGTGCTTCTGCAAGATCTACCATTTCCTGTGCCATCACGCGCACCTTGTCGCGCAGTTTAAATATGCAGTCCATTTCAACGGCATGTCCGCGCACGATATCCTCAGCGAGAGTGCGGCAGGTAGGGGAGCCGCAGGAACCACAGTCTAATCCCGGAAGATGGCGGTTGATCTGCTCGAGTTTTTCCATCATCTGAGCTGCCTCAACAACGTCGTCACTCAAACGCAAAATGCTATGCGGCTCAAACGGTGTATCGTAGCGAATAAGAGATGAGTCCACATATTTTTGCACATGCGCATCATGCTCGGGGTCGATGCGAGGCTGCGAGTTGGCGATGCGTCGCGCACGGTTTTTGGCTACAAATTGGTTTTCGAAATTAAGCGGACCGCCAACGCATCCACCGCTGCAGACCAGCGGTTCAAGAAGGTGCAGTCCCGTAATGCGTTCATTTTCAATCTCCTCAAGGCATTGACATACGTTGTTGATGCCGTCCACAGCAAGATAATGTTCTGTACCGACGGCGCTTGAAAGCCCGCCGACTACCGCTGTGCCTAGGCCGAACGCACCCGATGGGAAGGGTATGGAACAAACGGGACCCTTTGTACCGCTGCTTTCAATAACCTTTACAAGCTGCGCATACACATCGCGAACAGCAAATACACCGTTAATCTCGCTTCTTTGCATGCCGAGAGGCGCGCTTATGTGTGCCATTTCAGATGAGCAGGGGGAAATGTAATAAACGCCCACATCGGAAGGGTCCGCACCGAACATTTCGCAAAATTCAGCTTTTGAGATGCGTGCGGCGATTTCATTAGAGGGCAAAAAAGGCGAGAGGTTATCGATTAAATTGGGGAAAAGAGACGTGACGAGCCGTGGGATAACAGGGCAGCTTGCAGAAATAACGGGGAACACTGCTTCCTCGCTTCGAAGATACTTGCGGAGCGCCTCGGCAAGCACTTCTGAGGCGCGCGCCTCCTCGTAGATTGAGTCAAACCCAAGCGAATAAAGGCCGCCATAGACATCCTCCGGGGCTGCGATGGTTTGAAACTGCGTAAAAAACGTGCTCGATACCACGGCGATGTTGAACTTGTGCTCAGCCATTGCCTCGATGGAAGTGGTAACGGAGATCATTGCGTGGTGCGGGCATACGGTGATGCAACGTCCGCAGTCGATACAGCTCTCTCCCAAAATTTTCGCTTTGCCCATCTGCACACGGATGGCCTCGGTGGGGCAGTTTTTAATACAGGTGGTACAGCCCAAACATTTTTGCCTGTCAATCCTGACGGAATGTCGATACGTCGTCATCTGTTACCCTCCGTGGAATATGATACAGTAAACGTATACAAAAGATATGCTGAAAGAAGGAAGATCAATTTGCGCGGTTTAGCTGATAGCCCGCTTCGATTTTTGTTCCTATGCCCATTTCGGATTGTATGGAAAATACATGGCTGTGCCTTTTCACGTTGGGAAGGCCCATGCCTGCACCAAACCCCATGTTGCGTACGGCCTCTGATGCGGTGGAATATCCCTCTGTCATAGCAAGAGGAATATCCGGTATGCCGGGCCCACGGTCGGCGCTTATCAGGCGCAGCATGTCCGGTGAAATCTCAAACGTAAGCGTACCTCCGAGCGAATGGATTACGAGGTTCAACTCGAGTTCATAGGAGGTGATGGCCACTTCGCGTATGATGGCGGGGAGGATGCCCATCTTTTTGAGTGTGCGCTTGATTTTTGCAGAGACTTCACCCGCTGTGTTAAAGCTGTTGCGCTCTACGGGAAAGACCTCGCGGTACAATACCTCAGCCATGGTCAATCCCTCTTGACGCTTCTCAAACCCGCCTCGTATAGCAGACCGCAGCAGGTGAAGAGCGTTTTATCGGTGTACAAAAGAATCATTTCATGCTCGTCCGCCACATCGATAATCTCCTGGGGGACTTCTTTTCCTCGCACGAAAACAATACAGCGTATGTCGAGTACGTCAGCGGTTCGAAGCGTGTGCTGGTTGATCATGCCTGTCAAGAAAAGTGTGCGGCCGCGCACGAAAGCAAGAGCGTCGCTCATGAGGTCTGCACCAAAGGCGTAATCTACCTCAATCTCACGAAGCTTCTTGTCTCCGCAAAGCACCTTGGCACCTAGGATTTGTGCCACTTCGGATATTCTCATCAAATGTGCCTCTAATTTCACGCGACAGAGCTGAAAGCCTCCATCAGCTTGAAGTATTCATGTGTCAGATACAATTGAGTATACTTGATTTGCGCTGAAAAAGCTACCAGTGAATCCGCATTGCTTTGCGCCAAGGCGTTGAGCTGGCTCTCATAGGTATCATAGCAGGCGAGGAGCCTTTTTAATACCTCACTGTCTGAATCGGCATAACCGCTCAATACCTCCATGCCCGTTTTGAGCTTGCTCGCGATTTCTAAACAGGCAGCCTTGCCCTCGTCCACGTCGCCGGTGGTGGCATCATAGCGCATGGAAGTGGTGCTTAAAGCGCTCTGAGCATCTGCAAGCGCTTGAAAGGCGCTCTTTACGCCTTCAATCCGGTCTTCCGCCGCAGTTACACGAAAGCTCGCAGAGGCAGTGGTAAAGGGGTGAACCATGCAATCTACACCGTCGTTCTTCAGTCTATCACGTACCTCCTCGGCACTTTCTTTTGTGGTATATCCTGCGGCAAGTACGCGGTAGCGGCCTTCATCAAGCATCACATAGCCTCCGCCACCCATGGTCTTCAATAGTGTAGCCTGCGCTAAGGCGTTTTCCTCCGTAGAAAAGGATCCCATTTGCAGCATATAACTGGTTACAGCAGGGAGCGTAACTTCTGCACTTACTGCATTCTTCTCAGTAGAAAGGCTTACCTCAGATGTGTTAACCGGTGTCTCAAAATCCGGATTTTCGGTTTGGATGTTATCGGTTCCTTCAGCTTTCTTTTCGCCTGAGAACACCTCAATCACGGGCGCGATCACCTTTTGTGCAATCCATTCGCCCGCGGAGGAGGAGGATATCAGATAGACAATTGCGCCCACCATCAAAAGCGCGATAATCGCGCGGCCCGCGCCACCCCCTTCGCTGCCGCCGCTGCGGTGGCGTCTGCGGCGGTTCCTGCGCCGTGCGTATTCCATATATATGCCTCCCAACTTACTCGTTTGTATATGGCTATGCGGTTTTTACTAAGAACATGCTTACACAAAAACTTGACGATAATACCATTCGGGGAGATAAAAATACACGGGAGTGCCTTAAGGCACTCCCGTGATAAAACGAGCAAAACGTAAGCCGAGTTCTGTCTATGGGTGACCATCTATCTAGGCCTATCGTTGCCGACAGGCTCAAGCGATTATCGAGAGCGTGACGGGCAGCCATTTCGGCAAGCGAGCTTGCCTGTGCTCTCATTCCAATCTTGCACCGGGTGGGGTTTACAGGGCGGTCAAGTCGCCAAGCCGCCGGTGAGCTCTTACCTCGCCTTTCCATCCTTACACCGGCATAGCCGATGCGGTATATTTCTGTTGCACTTTCCTTGGAGTCGCCTCCACCGGACGTTATCCGGCACCCTGCCCTATGGAGCTCGGACTTTCCTCATACGGACGAAGCCGCATGCGGTCACCTGTCTTACTCGTTTGTTAAATAAATTGTTTGTACACTTATTCCGTGTACAGTATCCTGCCGCAGTTTTCGCATTCAACGAGCGAAAGCCCGGTTGAAACGCGTTTGACAACGGCGGTAGGGAGGGACATATTGCAGCCGCTGCACTGGTTATTTTCTACCTTTGCAATGGGTACCGCGTGGTGGGATTTAACAAGCGCGTATTTCTTGAGAAGTGCTTTGTCCACATCCTTCTCAGCGGATGCGATGACCGCTTTTGCGGCGTCGATCTCCGGCTGCGCGGATTTCATAAGCTCATCGCACTGCATGCGAAGCTCGTCATATTCTTTTTTTGCTTTGCCCGCCCGGGCATAGGTTTCCTTATATTCTCCGGTCGCGCTTTCAATCCACGCGAGAGTATCGTACAGCTCGCGCCGCGCGGTCGTAATCTGCTCGAGCAGCCCTTCAAGCGCTCTGCGTGATTCTGCCATCTCCTCCGAGGTTACCTGTTCGTCGTTTTCCATGACGGAAATCTCGCTCAGTTCAAGCTCATACTGTTTTTGCAGTTCGTCGAATTGAGCGGTTAGCTTAGTAACGCTTGTATGGCGTGCTTCAAGCTGCGAGCGGATGCCGTTGACCTGCGCCTGCTGTTCAGACAAAAAGCCGTAGAGTTTGTTAAGCTTTTGCCGCTCGGGTGAGGTTTTTAAACGGTTCTCCAGTTTGTCAAACGCAAGCTCCGCTTCGTGGTAGCGCAACAATGCTTCCAGTTTGTTCATGCAATCTACCTCCTGTGTGTTGGACTTACCCCTCTCAAAGGCGCTGATTCGGAGCGTGCCAACTTATATTTTACATCATCGGTCAAGCTCTGTAAACGTTTTATCCATGGGAGCAAAACCACATTTTCGGTTTCATAGTGCCCTGCTTCGATTACATTAAGCCCGAGAGAAACCGCTTCCAAAGCTTGATGGTGCTTTAATTCGCCTGTGACAAATGT
This sequence comes from Bacillota bacterium, assembly GCA_023458355.1. Lineage (GTDB taxonomy): Bacteria > Bacillota > Clostridia > Christensenellales > CAG-138 > UBA7707. The sequence continues at coordinate 1,253 of JAEWZS010000235.1, read as the reverse complement.
ATCCGCACCGCTTAAGCGCGCGTCACGAATGCTGCTGCCTCCCGAACCGCCTATGACAGCAATTTTTTTTACCGGTGCTTCGGGCCTGCCGCAAAAGCGTATGGTTGTTTGAAGCTCCTTTTCCGTAAATGCGGCAAACGTCTCAAGTGTGAAACCGTCTGAAACGACGCCGAGCCTGCCTAAGTTTTCAGGGGGGAGGGGTACCGCGTCATATATTTTTAGCCGTTCACAAAGACAGTCGTTCACACCCATTTGCGCTGCGTCGAGATTGGTATGTGCCGCGTAATGTGCAACGCCCGCACGGATAAGTGCATAGGCACCCGCGGTGTCGGGGGAGTAGGGGTCAATCCTCCGCACGGGATCATACAAGATGGGATGGTGTGTTAAAAGTACATCCGCCCCCCACTTTGCAGCTTCCTCAGCTGTATCAAGCGTGCAGTCAAGCGCTACAAGCACCTTTTTAATCTCCGTTCGCGTTGTACCTATTAAAAGCCCTACGTTGTCACCTTTCATGGCAAGTTCGGGCGGTGCAATCGTTTCGAGCACCAGTACCCAGTCGTATGTTTTCATGCGTTTTCCTCCATCAGGCTTATGAGCGCTTCAAGTTCATTCAATTCCTTCACAATAGCTTCGGGGACTGTGCCTGCTGCTTCCGCTTTATTAAGCTTCTTCAAATGGCCGTCTTTATAGCGGTTTAATAGAGGAAGTAAAAGAGGGTCGCGTTTTTGCACCATCACCCAGCCGAACTTGTAAACGCCCTTTGGGAAGCTTTCCGGGATAGTCTGGGGCTCCCCAAACTGCGCTGCGATCAGTTGATAGTATCTGCCCGCCTCATAGGCGATACGTTCATCCACGATGCGAAAGCCGTTATGGTGAAGATAATAACGAAGCTCCGCAGTGCCGCGCATTGGTTGCATTACGATGCGCTTTGCACTTTGCGCAATTTTAGGTGAAGCAGAAAGTATTTTCGCTATGAGCGTACCACCCATGCCGGCGATGACAAGCGCATCCACCTCATTTTCCTTTAACCCTTTAAGCCCATCCGCCGTACGGATCTCGATACGGGTTTCTAAACCGCATGTCGCGGCGAGTGCATGAGCTTTTTCTAGCGATAAGGAGCTAATATCGCTCGCAATCACTTGTTTTGCTTTTCCCGTCTGCAAAAGCGCTGCGGCCAAACGCCCATGATCCGAGCCGATATCGGCAACCGTATCGAAAGTGCCGAGCATATCGGCAATGGCGTCAAGCCTGGC
>JAEWZS010000234.1 GCA_023458355.1 Bacillota bacterium | reverse complement strand
CCCCCCCCCCCCCCCCCCCCCCCCCCCCCCCCCCCCCCCCCCCCCCCCCCTCGGCATGTGCGCCATCGCTTCCTACGACCAAACATTAGCAGACACATTTTTCTCGCTTAATGGTGATGAAGAATTTGTTGTATACGCCGCTGCTGTAGGCACTCTCTAAATCAATAAAAATAAACAAACGCACAAAGCGGCGGGGAACCCCGCCGTCTTTGTATATATCCGTAAGATAATAACAATTCCTATTCTTGCTCGTTAAATAAATATCTTCTGCATTTGAGAACATTCATCTTGTATCTCTGATAAGCCGGTGATACAATATGTGGTACACCCACGAAGAAAAACTACCAAATATTGACAGGAGACGCCATATGGAAACCTTAGGGAAAAACGCTTTGACGGTTCTCGAACGCAGGTATCTGTCGAAAAACGAAAAAGGAGAGCTGATTGAGACGCCTGAAGGGATGTTCCGCCGCGTTGCGGACGCCGTAGCCGAGGCGGATAGGCTTTACGATAAAGAGGCGGATGTGAAAAAAACGTCCGATGTGTTTTTCAACATGATGAGCAACCTTGCGTTCATGCCCAATTCACCTACGCTTATGAATGCAGGAAAATCCATGGGGCAGCTTTCCGCCTGCTTTGTACTTCCTGTGGACGATTCCATGACCGCTATTTTTGACGCGGTGAAAAATGCGGCGCTCATCCATCAGAGTGGCGGCGGAACGGGCTTTTCCTTCTCAAGGCTTCGTCCGGCGGGCTCCATGGTGCGCTCCACGGGTGGTGTAGCCTCCGGACCCGTGAGTTTTATGAAGGTATTCAACGCCGCTACCGAAGCGGTGAAACAGGGGGGCACGCGCCGCGGCGCGAACATGGGCATACTCCGCGTGGATCATCCGGACATCGTCGAATTCGTCCGCTGTAAAAGCGACCTTGCGGACATCACCAACTTCAACATCAGTGTCGGCTTAACCGAAGCTTTTATGCAAGCGGTAGAGGCGGACGAGGAATACGACCTCATTGACCCGCGTTCAAAAGAGCCATTGGAGAAGAAGCGAGCGCGGGAGATATTCGATCTGATTGTAGACATGGCTTGGCAAAACGGCGAACCGGGCATCGTGTTCCTCGACAGGATGAACCGCGACAATGTCGTGCCTTCCGTAGGAGAGATCGAATCAACCAACCCTTGCGGGGAGCAACCGCTTTTGCCGTATGAAAGCTGCAATCTCGGCTCGATAAACCTCATGAAGATGCTTCGGGAAACCTCTTCAGGATATGAAATCGACTACGAACGACTTGGTAACACCATCGATACCGCCGTCCATTTTTTGGATAACGTGATCGACATCAACAAGTATCCGCTCCCTGAAATAGCCGAAATGACGCGTTCTACCCGAAAAATCGGCCTTGGTGTGATGGCGTTTGCGGATATTCTATACCGCCTCAAAGTCCCTTACAATTCAAAAGAGGGTGTTGATTTAGCCGAAAAGCTCATGAGCTTTATTCAAGTGCGTGCGGATCGTGCGAGCGCAGCGCTTGCAAAAAAACGCGGTACATTCCCGCTGTATGAAAAGAGTACGCTCAATCAAAGCAAGAAGCCTCTTCGAAACGCTACCCGCACCACCATCGCACCTACGGGTACCATTTCCATTATTTGTAATGCCTCAAGCGGTGTTGAGCCTCTGTTTGCGCTGGCGTTTTTCCGAAACGTCATGGATAATGACGAGCTTCCGCAAGTAGACCCGTACTTCGTCGAGATCGCCAAGCGCGAGGGGTTTTATTCGGACGAACTGATGCGCCGTATTGCCAAGGACGGCACGCTTCACAACATTGATGAGGTACCTGAGTATGTAAAGCGCGTGTTTGTAACCGCGCACGACATTACGCCCGCAGATCATATCAACATGCAGGCAGCTTTCCAGAACCACACCGATAACGCAGTCTCCAAGACCGTCAATTTTAAGCATGAAGCTACCCGTGAGGATGTATCCGAAGCATTCGTACTCGCCTATAAGCTCGGCTGCAAGGGCGTTACCATCTACCGCGACGGCAGCCGCACGGGGCAGGTGCTAAACGTCGGTGTCAAAAAAGAGGAGACGCCCGAAAAGAAAAAAGAAATTAAGACCATCGCACATGCGCACATAACACCGCGCCCTCGCCCGGAAGTGACGCGCGGTATCACCGAAAAGGTTGTAATCGGATGCGGCAATCTTTATGTTACCGTTAATTACGATGATGAGGGCATATGCGAGGTGTTTGCAAACCTCGGTCGTGCAGGCGGTTGTCCGAGCCAGAGCGAGGCAACGAGCAGGCTTATATCAAGCGCTTTGCGCTCAGGTATGGATGCGGAAAATATCATCGAGCAATTAAAGGGCATCCGCTGCCATTCTACGTTGCGCCAACGCGCTACGAACAAAAATATTAAGGTGCTTTCCTGTCCCGACGCCATCGGCAGAGTGCTCGAAAAAGTTGCAAAAATGAAGGCCGAGGAAGAAAAGCAAAGAAACGGCTCTTCCGAAAAGCACGAGCTCGAACCCGCGGAGGAGACGGAGTTCCACGAGGTCCCCCTCAACGGCTATGCGGTGCCTTTTATAGAAAAGCCCGCGGGCGTGCCATGTCCCGAGTGCGGGAGCGACATGGAACATGAGGGCGGTTGCGTGATTTGCAGAGGATGCGGATATTCTAAATGTGGTTAATAAACTGCCTGTTCGCTGAAAAAATGCCCATTTGGTAGGGCGAAAACAGTTTACAAGCCGCCGCTTGGCTGATACAATAGCAAGTGGCGGCTGTTTATCAGACGTTAATTTTACATGTTCTAATCTACACCATTAGGGGGATTTTACTTCCATGAAAGACTACAACGCAGCAAACATACGCAATATCGGAATTTTTGGGCATGGCGGCGAAGGAAAGACCACTTTGACCGAGGCGATGCTCTTCAATGCCGGCCTTCTCGAAAGGATCGGCCGCGTTGAAAACGGTAACACCACCACCGACTATGATCCCGAAGAAACCAGGCGTTCTATTTCCATTAACGCTGCGCTGGCTCCCTTAGAGTGGAAGGATGTTAAGATCAACATCATCGATGCCCCGGGCTTCTTCGATTTTTACGGCGAAGTATATGCAGCTATGGCGCTTGCTGATGCAGCCCTCATTGTGGTTGGCTCGGTCAGTGGCCCGGTCGTTGGTGTTGAGAAGGCTATGGAGCTTTGCAAGGAACACAATATGGCGCGCATGATGGTCGTCAATCAGATGGACCGCGAAAACGCCAATTTCGAAAAGGTCGTTGGCGAACTGGTTGCAAAGTTCGGCCCGAGCGTTGTTCCCATTCAAATTCCCATCATGGACAAGGGTGTTTTCAAGGGTTATGTGGACGTTGTCAACAAGACCGCTAAGTTGTTCGACGGTAAAAACGAAAAAGAGACCGCAATTCCCGATGCTCTCGCTGCATCCACACAGAAGTTCTACGAAGCACTAACCGAAGCTGCTGCCGAGAGCGAAGAGTCATTGATGGAGAAATTCTTCGAGGAGGGCGAACTATCTCACGAGGAAATCATCCGTGGTCTCAGCCGCGGTGTACGAGAAGGTGCAATCACACCTGTGGGCTGTTGTGCAGCGCTTCCGAACATCGGTGTGGCGACTCTTCTTAATAACCTTGTATACTACATGCCGGCCGCGAGTGACGTGGCCGCCCCGCATGCTGTTAATGCTAAGACCGGCGAAACCGTTACAATCGACAGGAATGGTAAGTTCGCAGGACAAGTTGTAAAAACTGTAGTAGATCAGTTCGGAAAATACTCCATCATTAAGGTATATAGCGGCGTGCTTACCGTGGACGTCGCGCCTTACAACAGCACCTCCGACAAGAGCGAAAAAGCCACGGCACCCGGCATTATGCGAGGCAAGAAGCTCATTCCCGTCGATAAGATTATCGCAGGCGATATCGGTGCTCTCTCCAAGCTCCAGTACACAAACACAGGCGATACGCTTTGCGACGCATCCGCCCCCGTTGTGTTCGATAAAATCGCGTTCCCCGAGCCGGCCATCGGCCTTGCTGTAAGTGCAAAGAAGCAAGGGGAAGAAGATAAGGTATTCGCAGGCCTCAACAAACTTCTCGAAGAAGATCCGACAATGGCGCTTGAAAAGAACGTAGAAACGGGCGACGTACTCATCCGCGGTTTAGGCGAAATGCATATCGACGTCATCTGCGCCAAACTCAAAAACAAAAGCGGCGTAGAAGCTGCACTTGCTGATCCTAAAGTACCCTATCGTGAGACCATTCGCGCTACCGCGGAAGCCGAAGGAAAGCATAAGAAGCAAACGGGCGGCAGCGGTCAGTTCGGCGTTGTCAACATGCGCTTCGAACCCTTGGAAAGCGGCGAGTTCGAATTTGTAAACGCAATCGTCGGCGGCGTGGTGCCGCGCGAATACATTCCCGCAGTCGAAAAGGGAACACGTGAGGCACTGCAGCACGGTGTACTCGCCGGCTATCCAATGATCGGCATCAAGGCGACGCTGTTTTTTGGTAAATACCATCCCGTCGATTCTAAGGAAGTCGCGTTCAAATCCGCAGCGAGGCTTGCTTATAAGGAAGCATGCAAACATGCAAGCCCGACCCTTATTGAACCCATCTACCGCTACGAGATACTCGTCCCGAGCGATTACATGGGTGATGTTATTGGCGACCTTAACCGCCGTCGCGGCCGCATGCTCGGTATGAACCCCCGCGAAGGCGGTAAGACAGAAGTCGTCGCTGAAGCGCCGCTTGCCGAAATGTTCAAATATGCCACAGACCTTCGTTCCATGACGCAGGCGCGCGGCTCATTTAGGTCTGAGTTCGTTCGCTACGAGGATGTCCCCGGCCAAATCGCACAGAAGATTATTGAGCAGTCCAAGCGAGAGGACGAGGAAGAAGAATAAAAAGATTATGAGAAAAAGTGCCTTAACAGGCACTTTTTTGCTTGAAGAGAAAATTAGGAGACGGGGAAGGGGTATGCAGACTTTAAGTGCTCCGCTATCCATAGGTGTTACACAATACAATGCAACGCATAGCGAGTATTACGAGATAGACGCTTTAAACGCGCAGTCGCTACAGATGCTGTCCTATGTTCCAAAGGGGATGGTACGCTGGATCGACATTGATGAAGAGTGCCCCGAGGAGAGCTTGATCTCGCTTGGTGCGACGTTTTTCATACATCCGCTTGTGTTAGAAAACATAAAAAACGGCAGCCTGCGCACGAAGATAGAGATGTACGATGAACAGCTTCACCTCGCAGCGAAGATGGTTTATTTTAAGCAGGACGAGCTTGTGACAGAGCCCATGAATTTCATTTTAGGAGCAAACTATCTTATCTCTTTCGGCCGGTCGGCAGGGGATGTGTTTGCACCAATCCGCAGCCATATCAAAAGCGGAAGTATGCAGATAAGGGCGCGCGGGGCGGATTATCTGCTTTATTCGCTGCTTGACGGCATTGCGGATGGGTATTTTGACGTGTTAGAGATTCTCAATGACAGGATTGATGCGCTGGAGGAAGACATATTAGATAACGCATCCAAAAAGCAGCTCGAGACCATGCGCAATATACGAAAGGAACTCTTGAGTCTTACTAGGGCAATATGGCCGCTGCGCGATGTCACCTCACTCATGTGGAGGGAGACAAACCCGCTCATCCACAAGGAGACAACGCCCTATTTCAGAGATGTATACGATCGTATTGCGCAAGCTGTCGATATCACGGATACGAGCCGTGAACTTATCGCGGGGATTCGGGAAATTCATATTTCCAATACAAACAACAAATTGAACGAGGTCATGAAAACTCTTACGGTCATATCGACCATATTTATCCCGCTTTCGTTTGTCACCGGTGTGTACGGGATGAATTTTAAGTTTATGCCACTTTTGGAAGTAAAGTGGGGCTACTACGGCACATGGGGCGCTATGGTGCTCATTGCCGCGGGGATGCTGATTTATTTCAAGCGAAAAAAGTGGTTTTAATCTAGTAGAATGGTTCATATAAAAACCGTTTGGGGATTTACACAACGGTTTTTTTGTAAAACATGTATAGTTTCATGCTGTTTGACACATACTCCCATAATAAGGCAAAACAAGTGGATAAACGCCAAAGGAAGAGAAATTTGCCGAGCGAATAAGGCAAGAAGGCTTTTTGCGGCAGCGCGGAAGCGGTACAAAAGGCTCTTTTCTAAGAGGAGAGAGGGGAAATGTATGGAACAGCAATCCGAAAGAAAAGGCGCACAGCTCATGGTAAAGTTAAGCGGGGAGCTCGATCATCATAATGCGGCGTCGCTTCGACAGGGCATTGACACCATGCTTAAGGACGCAAGTATTCGAGAACTTGTTTTCGATATGCGTTCGGTTACCTTTATGGATAGTTCCGGTATCGGCATTTTACTTGGAAGATACAGGTTAATGTCTGAAAGGGGCGGAACGCTCGCCATCCGCGGCGCAAACAAATATGTGGAGCGGATGGTCAAAATGGCGGGGCTTTCCCCGCTTCTGCAAAAGAACGCAAGATAACTTCGGCAAGATGCGCATAGGGGGAAAAACAGATGTATCAAAACGAAATGCACCTCAGCTTCCTGGGGCTTTCGCAGAATGAATCCTTTGCACGAATGGCGGTCGCCGCGTTCGCCACACAGCTCAACCCCACCATCGAGGAATTGACGGACTTGCGCACGGCCGTAAGCGAGGCTGTTACCAACGCCATCGTACACGGTTACGAGGGACGTATCGGTACCGTGTATATGGATTGTTTCATCCACGGCCGCACGTTCGAGGTTACGGTACGCGACGAGGGGAAGGGAATCGAGGATATCTCGCTTGCCATGCAGCCATTTTATACAGGCACACCGCATCTCGAGCGTTCGGGCATGGGTTTTTCGGTAATGCAAGCATTCATGGATTCGCTTCATGTGAGCTCAGCGCCCGGCAAGGGGACCACCGTTTCTATGAAAAAGCTCATACCTTCGGTAAATGACGATGCATGAAAGCGCAACGCTTTCGCATGATGAAACGCTGGAGCTTATTGCGCTGGCGCAGAGTGGAGACGAAGAGGCACAAGAAACGCTCATCGTCAACAATGCTGCGCTTGTAAAATCCATTGTAAAAAAATTCACCAACCGGGGTACGGAATACGACGACCTATACCAGATAGGCTGCGTGGGGCTTATAAAAGCTGTTCGGCATTTCGATGCACAGTACAATGTGCGGTTTTCAACTTACGCAGTGCCCATGATAGCGGGGGAAATCAAGCGTTTTCTGCGCGACGACGGCATGATTAAGGTAAGCCGATCGCTCAAAGAGGTAGCTGCAAAAGCTGCGGCAGCGCAGGAACGATTGAGCCGTGAACTCGGCAGGGACGTTGGCGTAAATGAAATCGCCAGCAGCATTGAAGAAGAGGCGGAGACGGTGGTCATGGCGATGGAAGCCGTTCGACCGCATGCATCCATTTATGAACCTGCTTTCGGTGATGATTCCGACGCACTCTTAATCGACCGCGTGGGTGCTTCGGATACGGAGGCTAACGACGCAGTAAACCGTGTTCTGCTAAAGGAACTGCTGCACTCGCTCGAGCCGAGAGAAAGGCAAATCATCATGCTGCGGTATTTTTCAGATAAAACACAGGGGGAGATTGCAAAGACTTTGGGTGTTTCGCAGGTGCAGGTGTCGAGGCTTGAAAACAGAATACTTTCAAAGCTTCGTGAGAAAGCAAGATAGCGGAATAGCAAAAACGGCCCTTAAAAGAGCCGTTTTTATATAATATCGCATTAATTGTCCCGACCTGCTGCTTTGTAAATCTGCGCTGCATGTTCGGCGTCGGGCAGATTGCTCACATGGGATAAGCTGCCATTAAAGTATAGGCAAAGATGCCCATCCATATCGTTTGCGGATACGCTGTCGCTGCCATGGGGGTATCCCTGCAAAGAGGCAGCGATATTTTTGTCACCAATTTTAATAACAGCAGGACGCTTAAAAAAGCTGAAGTCTCCGCCGAACACTTCCTTAATGGCAATCGAATCCGTAGCGGTACTCGCTTCCATTTCGGCATGGTTTTCGCCTCCCGCGTAGGTAAGACTAAACTGCGTTCCGGTATTATAATCCGTCACCATGTAGGAAACACCCGCGCCTAAAAGCTGTTTGACCTCGCTCCAATCGACGAAAACGCCGACTACAGAGGCGGTGCCCTGCAAGGACGGGCCTACCGGGATACCGGCTACGATCTCAGCACGTGCCGCAGAGGGAGAAAATAAGATTTCCATGGATTGAGTGCCTACCGTCCCATCGGATATAATGGGCTTTCCGTTCGCGTCGAGCTGGCGCTGCTGGAAGGCGATGACGGCCTCCATGGACATGGTTTGGAAGTTACCTGTAGGCTTAAACGCAAAATAGCCAAGCTCTCTGAGGCGCATTTGAATGCGAACGACAGGCTCTCCAGTGTCCTTGTACTTGATGAGCGTCGACATAGAGCCTGAAGAGAAGGAAGGCGAAGGTGAAATAGACACAGATGGCTCGTTTGATGGCGAAGCGGTCGGCTCCGCAATGGCGGTCGATGAAACAAACGTCAAACAAAGCACAAGCATAACGAGAAACATCTTTTTCATGGGTTGATTATACCACAGACAGTGCGAACAGGGAATCGTCCGCACTTTATACGTTTGTAAACTTTATCTGCGCTATTCGCATGATTTTTCTCAATATCAGCCATACGCCCGATTATGGCGGTGACGTGGGCACAAGGTTCAACAAATCCTCTTCGTTGGCTACGTTGGTGTAAACTTGCGGTACATCGCCCACGATAATGCTTTCGGCGATGGCTGCTTCGTATGAAACTGAAATACCTTGTGATACACCGGGAAGCACAAGACGCACCGATGCGGTGAGGGTTAGGTAGATGCGGTAGAGGGTCTGGTTTATGCCTGAGGTAGAGGTCTCTGAGCGAAACTCGCTTATAACGCTCCCTATCGGCGTGAACACCACTTTGAAATAGGGGCCCCTTCCCGAGAGGAAGGATATACCTGTAATCGTACCGAAGGGCACCGTAACACCCTGCTCGCCCATTTTTGTAATGCGTTCCTGTGCGTCTTTCGTGCATTCGGCAGCAATCAGGTTCATCAACCGTGTGTCGGTTTTGATAAGGTATACACCGTTTTCGTCTGTCCTTACATCCAAAAGCTTTGTAAAGCTTTCCGAATCTTGCATGCCGTTTAGTATGGCTTCATTCATAGCACGCGTAGCGACGGAGCGGATGCGCGCTTCCGCAAGCGCGATCATAGCCGGCCGCATGTTAGCGCTCAATACGAGCGCTACAACAATAAGTAAAATAACCAAAGAAGCGGCTGTAATCAGTACCCTTTTCTTTGTGCGGCGGCGCTTCCTATGTTTAATTTCCAACTCCATATTAACCCCCCCGGACAACGGTACCCATTTTATGAATGGCCTGTTAATTAAGTTTATGCGCCTGCCTTTTGGTTGTTGAGGTCTTTTCGTTGTGGTATACTGCAATGAGAGAAATTATCGGAAAGGGCCTTTGCGCGATACGCAGGGGCATGTTTGGAATAAAACGCATGGCGGAAAAGCTTAAGGCGATATTCGGCCGCGTAAAAAAAGCGATACGAGGGCTTATAAAATTACCGAAACACACGCACGAGCATGATGCGGAGCTCTTTATGGAGCGCAAAAGACCGCGTCCGTTTGCGCTAGCTGTGCTGTTTAATACAATGAAGTTCCTGTTGGTGGCGCTAATCCTCTTGGGCTGCGCCGGGCTGGGACTTGCTATGGGCGTAGCCAAAGCCTATGTAGAAACATCTCCGGAGCTTGATGTATCGCAGCTTACGCAAAGTGATCGCACATCTTACATTTACGATAAAGACGGTAATTTGATTACCACTTTTGCGCGCATGCAGTACCGCGAGTGGGCTACAATCGATGAGATCCCCGATATGCTTAAAAATGCAGTGATTGCCATCGAGGATGTTCGCTTTTATAAGCATAAAGGCGTAGATTACAAGCGTCTGCTTTCCGCCGTGATTAATCTCTTACGCAACAAGAACTCGCACGGCGCAAGCACGCTGACCCAGCAGCTTGTCAAAAATAAGATACTTTCGAGCGAGCAGACCTATAAACGAAAAATCCAAGAAGCCTATCTTTCACTCGAAGTGGAAACCATCATGAATAAGGACGCGATTCTTGAGGCATATCTCAACGACGTGTATCTTGGCGGATCCAACTACGGTATGAAAACGGCCGCTATGGATTATTTCGGCAAAGCGCTCAACGAACTTTCGATTCGCGAATGCGCCATGCTCGCCGGCATGGTGCAAAAACCCTATTACACTGACCCGCGCGCGAATACCTATAAGCGCTTCAATGACGACGGTACGAACAGGATGAATATCACAAACGACCGTACTGACCTTGTAATTGAAGCCATGTATGAAGCGGGCTCTATCACGAAGGAACAGCGCAATTATGCACTTAACGATACTGTAAACATCCTTGAAAGCTCCACGCAAACAGAGCTTTACGACATGCCGTACTTCGTAGAGTATGCCATTCGCGATGTCATTACCCACATGCTTGAACAGCGAGGTTTGCTCGATACCAAATCCAACCGCGACCTTCTTGAAAAAGAGCTCGGCACAGGCGGTTACAGTATCTATCTTACGGTTGACACAAAAATACAACACTCCGTGCAGGATACACTTGCGAATTGGACGGATTATCCGGATTTGCAAGACCCATCCAAGGCTGTAATTGAAGAGGTGCTGGCAAACGGAAACGTGCTTGAAACCGTAGAACCGCAGGCCACGGCTGTGGTTATCGATTTTACGACAGGTGAGCTTCGTGCAGTGATAGGCGGAAGAACCTCGCCCACGATGAAAAAGCAGTTTAACAGAGCCTACCAGAGCAGAACCCCGGTTGGTTCCTCCATAAAACCCATTGCGGTCTATGGCCCGGCGCTTGATTTAGGGCTTTCACCCGCATCTGTCATTTTGAATTTCCCTGCACCTATTACGGGTTGGAATACGGAGAGGGGTTATCCCTATATCGGCTCCGATAAATACATAGGCCCTATCACTTTGCGACGCGGCCTTGTTTCCTCGCTCAATGTAGCGGCAGCGCGCACGCTTCTTGACCATGTGGGTACCGATGTTTCCACGCAGTATCTTTTAAACTTAGGCGTGGATCCCTCGCAGATTAACCCGGACGGCTCAGGCCTTGCGCTGGGTACTAGCGGTATTACGCCCATTGAAATGGCTGCTGCGTTTGCCGCAATCGCCAACAAGGGCGAATACATCGAGCCGCTCTCCTTTACACGTGTGGTAGACGCAAACGGCAAAGTAATTTTGGATGCAAACGACGTTCGAAAAACGCGCCAGGTATTTAAAAAATCTACTGCATACATGCTTGTGGACCTAATGAGCGACGCAGTGAAGAGGGGAACGGGTACGACTGCAAGGATTGACGGCATGAACGTTGCGGGAAAGACCGGCACCAACTCCGATTATTCCAGTGTTTACTTTGCCGGCATGACACCGTATTATGCAGCGACTGTTTGGATCGGGCACGACAATTTCGCCTATAAGCTTAAGAAAGGCTCTGGCGGAAAGGACTATGCCGCGCCGCTTTGGCAGGCATTTATGGAGGAAATACACGAGGGGCTTGCCAATAAGCCCATCATAGACGAATCACCCGCTGAACTGGGGCTTGTGAAAAGTAAAGTCTGCACTGTTTCGGGACTTCTTGCGACCGATGCTTGTGCTTTAGATGATGAGCACCCGCCCGTTACCGATTGGTTTCAAAAGGGAACCGAGCCTACGGAAAACTGCGATATGCATGTACTATTAAACGTGTGTGCACAAACTATGAAGCAGGCCTCATACGCCTGCCCGACGGTTCTGCAAAAGAGCATGGTGCTGATAAGCTCTACTTCGATGTATGCACAAATCGACCGTGCGATTATCGAAAAGTATATGGGCAACGTAATATTTACGGATATCCCTGCAAGTGAATACGGTATAACCGGATATGAGCCTTCAGCCGTATGCACGCTGCACGGAGGTGTTTATGTGGATCCTACACAGCCCACGCTCGACGACCTTTTGCATAAGGCGAATGTATTGCTGAGCCAAGTGCAAGGGTACCTTGCCGTTGTGCAAAACCTGCCCGATACAGATCGTAATACCTTGGCCGCCTACCTTTATGACCTTAACAATGCCATGGCCACGGGTATTTATGAAACCATACAGCAAAGCTACGACTATTTAAGCTACAACTATGCGGTAATCTCTTCGGCGTATCCGCCGCCTATAACGGGATGATGTACGAGCTTAGTAAACTTTATGAGGTTGTGAAGAGTAATTTGGCATTGCTTGAAGATGAGGGTGATTTTGATAACCCGGTTTTCGGCGAAGGACCTTTGGATGCGCCGCTCATGCTTGTAGGCGAGGCTCCGGGCGGTGAGGAGGCAAAAAGTGGGCATCCCTTTGTGGGAACGGCGGGGAAAACGCTTTCGAGCCTGCTACTGGCAGCGGATATTGAGCGCGAAAGGGTGTTTATCACAAACGCTGTTAAGTATCGCCCCGTGCGCGTAAAGCCGAAATCCATCTCTAACCGTACGCCAAAGCTTAAAGAAGTGCTCGCGTCGCTTCCGCTGCTTTGTCAAGAGCTTAGAGTCATACGTCCTAAAGTGGTAGCCACACTCGGAAACACGCCGCTCAATGCAGTGCTGCGCCTTGCAGGTATGAAACCCACGGTCATCGGTGCAGTGCACGGAACCCACATACATTGCGTAGTGGAGGGCGTTTCCTTTGTTTTGTTTCCGTTGTATCATCCTGCGAGCATCATCTATAACCGGGCTTTGACAGAAACGCTCGCACAGGATATTTCAGCGTTGAATGTTCTTCTTAAAGAGAGGTGATTTTGACATTGAAAGCATGGATTTACCGCGCAGTAGCCGTACTTATTTTTGCATGCCTGTTTGCGCAGCCAAATGACACCTATGCGGAGGGGTATGAAACGGGCCAAGTTACGGCCGAGGCCGTAAAGCTTCGCCGCGCGCCTGATACCGAGTCTGAGATACTCAAAGAGCTTCCACGCGGTACCGAAGTGGAAGTGCTTGCGGCCGAGGGCGGTTGGTACAGGGTGCTTTATCTCGATCAGGTCGGATATATAAGAAATGACTATATGTTCTTAAAATCCGCGGGTTCTTGCGGCGCATATGTAATAGACGATGATACGGAGCTTCGCGGAGGGCCGGGCGATGCTGCCTATGTAGTGGCCAAGCTCGGTGCGGGGCGCGGTGTGAAGGTGAAGACCATTATCGGAGAGTGGTACTTTGTACAGCTTGATGATCTTTCCGGTTATGTGAAAAGCGCAGAGCTTTTGATTACGGGATCCAGCACAGCCTCTGTGAGCATGCTCAAAAAGGGTATGGAAGGCCAAGAGGTAGAAAGGCTTCAAAAGGAACTGAGCAGACGCGGCTTCCTTTCAAGAGCCGATGTAACCGGCAAGTTTGATTCAAAGACCCGCGAAAGCGTGCTGCAGTTCCAAAAAGCAGCGGGTTTATCCTCAGTAGATGGGGTAGCCGGTGCGGAGACCTTAAATGCCGTATATGATTCATCCAACAACATCATGAAGGAGAATGCCACATACAATCGGATTAAGGGCACGGTCATACTCCTCGACTGGTTTAAGGGCGGTGCTGAGTGGCTTGAAAAGGGTGCGCGCTTTACCATCACCGACGTGCGCACGGGATTAAGCTTCCGCGCGAGACGCTTTGGCGGTTGGTATCATGCAGACAGCGAACCCATTACCGCCTCAGACACAGCTATCATGAAGCGCTGCGCCGGCGGCAAATGGTCGTGGGACAGACGTCCTATATGGATCACTTACAACGGCAAGACCGTGGCTGCGAGCATGCATTGCATGCCGCACATGGTAGATCCGACCGCCAGTAACAATTTTGACGGGCATTTTTGTATACATCTTTATAACTCGCTCGTCCATGAAAACAGCAAAGAGTGCCCGCGGCACCAGGCTTGCGTTAATGAAGCATATCGTGCCGGACGTGCGGGGTAAAATCGTTCCAAGCATAATAAAATGGCTGTCTCGATATTTATCGGGACAGCCATTTTAACATGCATTCATTCACCAAAAATAGAATCCAGCCGCTTGCGCATGCTCCTACGCCTCGCTTTTGACAGTGCTTTATCCACTCTGTAGCAGCCGCTTTGCGTCTCAATAAGAATGTCGCCCTCTTTCACAGGAGCTAAAACGGAAGCTTTTTCGAGCGAGACAGGTGTGCCTTCATCATCTGTGCAGATGATGAAATCCCCCTCGAAACGGTCTGCGATGAGCATTAAAAAACCCCCTTAGCGGCCTTTTTTCAATCATATACATATTTGAAATCGGCTTTAGCTGTGTTACAATACATTATAGCAGAAAAACTCGAAAAGCAAAGGAAGCAGTTGTGAAAGTTCTCGATCCCAAAAAGCAAGAAATGCTTCAGAAAATGCGTGCAACCGTTCAACTTATGGAAGATGATCTTTTAAACGCCGGCATGCGGGAATACGAGAGAACGGGAAAGCTCTCAAGCCCCGAATTGTGTGAAAAAAGCACCGAATACGAGAATTATCTTCTATTTTTACGCCAGTTGGAGGATTTACCTGAAGAGTGACAAAAAACAGGTGACGCAGCTGAAGCTATACCATTGCAGTTTATTTTACTGTAAATGTGTGAATAAATCTTAAAAGGTGACTTTACGGGTTTCCCTTGTACGTTGCGATATCGTATAATATGTAACGATAACGATAGTATTTTGGATGCGCGAAAGGCGGTTGCAGCTTGTCTTACGAGGTGCTAGTAAAAACGATATCCAGCGGTTTCTCCCAGATTCAATGGACAGACCTTGTGGATATTTCTCTTATTGCCGTGCTGCTGTACAGGCTGATTTTGCTCACAAAAGAAACACGCGCTTATCAGCTGATCAAAGGCGTCGCGTTTTTGTTTTTAGGTGCTATCGTGAGCGACGCTCTCCAACTTGCCACACTCGGCTGGCTTCTGAATTCTGTTTTAGCCTCCGGCGTGGTCGTGGCGGTGGTACTATTTCAACCCGAGCTTCGGCGCGCTTTTGAACACATCGGAAGAGGAAAGCTGTTTACGCGTGATGTGCTTGGGGCCATCGTGCCCGAGAGCTCGCAGATCGTAAGCGAGATGCATCTCGCCATAACGAGCCTTGCCCAAAGGCGCGTAGGTGCATTGATTGTTATCGAGCAGCGTACGGGGTTAGGGGATATCATCAGCACCGGCACCCGTATCGGCGGTATAATCTCAGCGCCTCTACTTGAAAATATTTTTGAGCCCAACACGCCCTTGCACGATGGCGCAGTGGTAATTCGCGAGCAAACCATCGTATCGGCGGCTTGCTTTTTACCACTTGCGGAGGATATGACCATCGCACGCGAACTGGGTACGCGGCACCGTGCCGCACTTGGTGTATCATCCGTTTCAGACTGCATCGCTATCGTCGTATCCGAGGAGACAGGTATAATCTCCTTCGCGCGCGAGGGCAAGCTTATCCGCTACATTGACGACAAAGCATTAAGGGACCTGCTGGAATCAGTTTTCCTACGCGAGCGGGAATCGGCACTGCCCTTCTTCCTTCGGAGGAATAAAGATGAAAACAAAAACTAAGGTCCGCTTTTCCATAGTCCGATTCTTGAAAAACCTATTTACGAAAAACATACTCATTAAGCTCCTCTCGCTGCTTTTTGCAATGCTTGTCTGGGGCTATGTGTTGTCGGATCAAAATCCCGTGCGCACAAAAACGGTGACGGAAGTCCCGGTGAATTTTGACGGCGAAAGCGATCTCATTGCCCGAAGGCTCGTCGTTAGAAGCGATAGGGCTGAAGCGCTTAAAAGAATTACAGTTAAGGTGGATACAGAACTTACCAAATACGCTGATCTCGATGCGAACGACATCACGGCGAGCATAAGCCTACGAAACGTAAGCGGACCCGGTACCTACGCTCTGCCCATTAATGTAACCGCAACTGACGGTACCGTTGTAAGCCCCTTGCAGGAGGTTACAGTCGAGATAGACAACCTTGTATCAAAGCGTATTCCAGTGGAGGTATCGTTACTTGGCGCGCTGCCGAATGGGTATTGGAGCGATGCACCGGAACTGGCGAGCGGAGATGTTGTAATTGAAGGCTCATCTAAGGATGTTTCCTCTGTGGTCAAGGCAGTATGCTCCATCGATCTTACAACGCGTACGGAGACGTATAACGAAAGCGTATCCGTAGAGCTTCAAAACAGCTCCGGCGAGATTGTAAACGCGACGCTGCTCGGCGAGCTTCCTAGCATTCCCGTCAAGCTTACGATCCTTCGCATGGAGGAGCTGCCGATCAACGTAGACGCAGCGATTACGGGCCGCCAGAATCTCCCCGTCAACTATGAAATCGTAGGTACGAGCGTATCTCCGTCTTCCACAGTAACGGTTATCGGTTCCAAAGAAGATATCGATGGCTTACGCGGCATTGACATTGAGCCCATCGATGTGAGCGACCAAAGTGAAAGTGTAGAGACGGAGGTAAAGCTGCTCCTTCCGGAAGGTGTAACAAGCCTGGATGGAGATACCATTTCCGTACGCGTCAACATTCGTCAAAAACTGCAACAGCTCTCGCTCACTGCAATTCCTATTAAGGTGCAGGGACTGGGAAAACGGCTTGTGTTTTCGCTTGATATTGAAAGCACGGATATAACAATCACCGGTGAAATCGGTATCATCAACGGACTTTCACGCGACGATGTCATTATCTATGCAGACGTCACCGACCTCGGTGCCGGCACTTACGAGATTGCACTCAGGCTCGAGTTGCCAAATGAAGAAACGCTTTCCAAGGTGACGTATGTCATTTCTGACCCGGTCGTGATCGTCACCATTCGGAACGCTTAAGGTACCATATGGCGATCGTGATTTCAGAAATACAGCTTCCCCTTGATGCGGACGAGTCCTCGCTGCGCGAGCTTGCGGCGAGGGCTGTTCATAAACCGGCGCAGGCGATACAAAGCTTGCGTGTCGTGCGCATGTCGCTGGACGCGCGCAAGAAAAGCAATATCGTCTACAACTGTTCCGTGCTCGTCACGCTCGACAGCGTTGCGGAAAAACAGATTATAGCAAGGCGCCTGCCCTTTATATCTCACGCGCCTGATAAAGAAGATATGCCTCCGCGCTTTGGCGATACGCCGCTTCATAAGCCGGTGGTCGTCGCAGGCTTAGGGCCTGCGGGGCTGTTTGCCGCATACCGCCTTGCGCAGTACGGCTATAAGCCTATCGTACTTGAACGCGGCAAACGCGTGGAGGAGAGACAATCCGACGTAAACCGCTTTTTTGAAAGCGCAGTGCTCAATACGGAAAGCAATATCATGTTTGGCGAGGGCGGGGCGGGGGCATTTTCTGACGGTAAGCTCACGACGCGCATCAAGGACGCACGAGCGGCTACGGTGCTCGAGACATTTGTGCAAAACGGTGCGCCGGGTGAAATACTCTATATGGCGAAGCCGCATGTGGGAACCGATAAGCTTCTTGAGACACTCAAGGGAATGCGGGAAAAACTTATAGGTTTTGGTGCTGAACTTCGTTTCTCTGCAAAACTCGTTGACCTTGAC
>JAEWZS010000233.1 GCA_023458355.1 Bacillota bacterium | reverse complement strand
CCGGGCATGGCAGAAGACTTTTTTCATGAGCTTTCAAAAAAAGAGATTAAACACAGCTACACGGGCGAGCTGTATTTAGAAACCCATCAGGGCACATACACAACACAGGGCAAAAATAAGTTCTATAACCGTTTGTGTGAAAGGCTTTTACACGAGGCGGAGGCTGCTTTTGTGATTACGGGACGCGAGGCTCCAAAGGAGGAGCTCGATGAGATTTGGCAGGAAGTATTGCTATACCAGTTCCACGACATCATCCCGGGATCTTCTGTTAAGCGCGTGTATGACGAAACGACACCTCGCTATGAGGCTATCGTCAAACGGCTAAACGATATCATTGACGAAGCGTTTAAGAGTGAGGCTAAAAAGCCTCTTGCGGCGGTCAACCTAACTTCGTTTTACCGCGATGAATATGTGAAACATCAAGATAAATGGTATCGCGCTGAGGTAAAGCCCTATGCAGCCGCGGCTTTAATGGAGGCTGAGGGAGATGCACCGTCGCTTTCCTATACCGAAAATACCATGACAAACGGCATTTTAACGCTCACATTCTCAAAAAGCGGCGAAATCATATCCTGTAAGCATAAAAACGGCCGCGAGCTTTCAGGCGGGTTTTTAAATCGCCTCATGCTCTATCAGGACAGGTTCGTATACCCATTTAACGCCTGGGATATCGACCAAAGCTACTTTAAGCGAAGCTTTAAGGTACTAAAGGTGTTGTCACACAAAACGCAAATAGACGGTAAGTGTGTTAGAAGGAAAAGCCTTTATAAATTCGGCAAGTCCACTGTTTGGCAGGATGTCCTATTAGATTTTAACAGTGATACCGTGCGCTTTGAAACCGCAGTAGACTGGCGTGAGACATTTAAAATGCTGCGCGCAGACTTTATGCCAAAGGACTACGGCGATACCGTGCGCTGTGAGATTCAGTTTGGCACTATCGAGCGAAAAACCACGGAGGAAAACAGCGTTGAGCGTGCGCAGTTTGAAATATGCGCGCATAAGTATGTTTCCGTACAAAGCGATCAAGGCGGCTTTGCGCTTTTAAATGATTCCAAGTACGGACATCGCGCCAAAAACGGCAGACTGAGCCTTAACTTGCTCCGCTCGCCCGTGTTCCCGGACCCCAGGGCGGACAAGGGCGAACACCGCTTTACCTATGCGTTCTGCCCGTTTGAAAAGGAAGATACCCTTAAGCCCGTACGCGAGGGCTACCGCTTAAATAACCCGCTTCGCATAGGTGCCTGCGGCGAGTTTGACAGCCTGTTCTTCTCCGAAAACCCGGCGGTTGTACTTGAAACCGTTAAGATGGCAGAGAATGGACACGGTGTTGTTTTACGCCTCTATGAAGCGCTCGGAAAAGATGCCGTTACAAAGGTTGAAGTCGGTATTCCTTATAAAAAAGTGCTCTGTACCGATTTGCTCGAAAACGAGCTTGAGGAAGCAGAATTAAGTGAGCTTCACTTTACGCCTTTTGAGGTGAAAACCATACTGTTGAGCGAGAGGTAACCGCATGGAGAAAATACAGCTAAGTGCAAGAACACAGCGTATAAGTGTTGTAGCGGCGGGTTTTGGGCAGAACATGGTACTCACGTTTGTCAGCACATTTCTACTGATGTACCTCACGCAGTATGCGTCAATCAGCAAGGGCGGCCTTGTGGCGGTCACCGCCATATTGGCGGTGGGCAAGGTGTTTGACGCACTTAACGACCCCGTTATGGGAACACTCATCGACAAAACGCGTACACGCTGGGGCAAGCTTCGCCCGTACATTTTGTTTTCTGCGTTACCGGTGGCTTTTTTCTCCGCTGCGCTGTTTTGCTTGCCAAATGGCACCGAAACCCTAAAGCTTTGGTTTTTCGGCGTGTGCTTCTTTTTGTGGGATATCGCCTATACGTTGTGCGATGTTCCGTACTGGGGGCTTATCGGCGCGGCATTTTCGGAGGGCAGCGAGCGAAACAAGGTCATATCGTATGTGCGTGCGTTTGGCGCAATTGCACTGGGGCTTGCAACGCTCGGTGCACCTTGGCTTGCCAAATTGCTGAGCTTTGCGCCTGAAACAACGGGTATGGGTTGGAGCCTTGCAGCCATCGTGGTCTCCATTATCGGCATGGGGATGTTTTTGCTCGCATTTTTCAATACCCGTGAAACGCGCGTTTATACATCGGGGCAGCAGACGAGTCTGAAAGAGCTTTTTTCAACGTTCTTTAAAAATAAACCTCTCTTTTTGGTGCTTCTCGGCTCCGTTTTAGGGTTCGGTCGAAGCATCATACAGGCAGGCGGCGCGGTGTTTGCCGTAATTGCCTATAAAGATGAGGGGTATTTTACACTCATCGGAGGGGCAATCATAGTAGGCATGGCGCTCGCTTCGTTTGTTACTCTGGCGCTTTTGAAAAGAATCAAAGAGAAACCTCTCATGATAGGAAGCTCTTTGTTTGCGGCAATTGTTTATGCTACCATGTACTTTTTGGGCTATGAAAACCTGTATGTAATGATGGGGAGGATATTCCTGACAGGCCTTACACTAGGTATATTTAGCGTGGTGCAGACAACGATGATTGCGGGTGCTGTGGACTATATGGAAAAAAAGACCGGTATTAGAAACGACGGCATCGCGTTTTCAAGCCTTACCTTCGTCTCAAAGCTAATGGGCTCGCTCGCCATATTGGTGTTTGGTGCTGCACTTGCCATGATCGGCTATGAAAAGGACGTTGTGGTGACGGCAGGCATGAAGAACGCCGTATTTCAAACTATCTCTTTGGTTCCGGCCGTAAGCTGTCTTATAAGCGTAATACCGTTTGCGTTTTATTCACTTGAGGATAAGAAGCAGAATAGTTAAGAAGAAAACAAGAAATCATACTACCTAAAGAGCCTTGTTTTGACAAGGCTTTTTTATGTTGTAACGGTAAAATCATGGGGAAGGTAAAGCGACAGATTTTCCTCAAAAAAGCTTCGTTATCCAAAATGCACCATCAAAAATCTCGCATAGCAGGGAGCATCTTACAAATACTATGGGAAAGAAAAGCAACTAGTGCACAGGAGGGCAATGCTTTGAAAGCAACAGGTATCGTAAGGCGAATCGACGAGCTTGGGCGGGTCGTGATCCCAAAGGAGATTAGGCGAACCCTCAGAATTCGTGAGGGAGACCCGCTGTCAACAACATTGACAGTATCAGAAATACTCCTGTTTAGCCTAAATTCCGTTTTAACACGTAGTAAACAACAGATAATATAAAGAATACCACTGCCCCTATTAAAGAGCACCGCTAGTATCCAGTATATCCGTTCAAGTACATTTTAAACAGCAATGACCGCGGGATAAAGATCCCCTCAAAACCACCATCTGTATTGTCTATAAAGTTACTTCGTAAAGGAAGTATTCAAACTGCAGCAAAATCGTTAGCGGCGAGAAGGATGGTATAAGCCAGAATATACTCTATTTAAAAATTACGCACCTATAACAATGTCGGTTTCAAAAAATCATACTATAAGTAGCATAGGCTCTGTTGTTATGTTTGCAACAGCGCCTTTTTTGCTGCTGCTTGGCAAGGGAAGTGCTTCGACATCTATATTGTCAATCTGTGTTGAAATTTTTCCATTTTTATCATATGATTTTAGTAGAATATAGAATAATGAGATACTCATCAAGGATCATGTTGTAGCAATAATAAGCAGCTCGCCCATTGGTAGGTTTGTACCATAACGGGAAGTTCAACTAGGATAAGATTATGCAATAGTGAGTTGCTCAGCTTTGTGCGTAGTTCCACTTAATAAAACATAACAAATACAAATGAAAGGGTAAGGAGATATGCCTAGTCTAACCCAAATTGAAAAAGGAATTTTTATGAAGTTATTCAATAGAGGTGGTTATGTTTTAAATTTCTCAACAAATGAATTTGACGTATTTACGTTGGAGAGTATTGGAGTTCCATTA
>JAEWZS010000232.1 GCA_023458355.1 Bacillota bacterium | reverse complement strand
GGTCAACACTCGGGCTTTGCGTGTTGCTTTGCAGCATGTTTTGCCTTGTGTTTTTTGCAGCGGGCTTGTTTTTTCCAACCGAGGTCACGGGACTGTTTTCTAAAGAAGCGGCTGTTAGGGAAAGCGGTGCGTTGTATTTAAAAATCGTGGTTTGGAGCTACCCTATAAAAGCGATTATTTACCCGTACAGCACTGCGCACAAGAGCGTCGGAAACGCAAGGCTCAGAACCGTTACGGGCGCAATCGGCATTGCAGTCGACATGGCATTGAATTACCTTCTCATCTTTGGTAAATTGGGGTTCCCGAAGCTCGGTATAGCAGGCGCAGCGTATTCAACCGTAATTGGCTCCGCTTTGGATGCAGCGCTGCTCTTGTTTTTCAGTTACTATAAGGAAACACCCGCAAGGGCTAGACTAAAAGAGCTATTGAACCAGACGCTTGCGGATGTTAAACGCTTTGTTGAAGTAACGCTTCCGGTGTTTGCTGACGACGCCATTTGGGCGCTTGGCATGGTGGCTATGAGCTACGTTTACGGTCAGATGGGCACGCATTCCTTTGCAGCCATGATGATTGTCAACAGCGTTGACCAAATGACAATGATTGCTCTGATGGGGCTTGGCGTTGGCGGATCGGTAATGCTCGGAAACGTCATGGGTGAGGGCGATCATGAAAGAGCGCATGTGTACGGAAAGCGTTTTTTGGCGCTTGCGTTTGCTGTGGGGCTTTTGATGATGCTGCTCGTGGCAGTGTTTGGGGAGAAGATGCCTATGCTTTACGCCAATGCAACAGCGGAGGCGCAGAGCATCGCATCAGCCACTATTTTTGCAATGGCGTTTTTGCAGCCTCTCTACGCGCTTAACTTTATGATGATTGTGGGCATTTTACGCGCGGGCGGCGATACGCGCGCCGCTGCGTACATAGACCTAGTACCTCTTTGGCTCATATCCGTACCCCTCACAATCCTTCTCGGACTTGTTTTTCATGCGCCGCTTTGGCTCGTGTATCTTGTTGCGGTGCCCGCAAGCCTTACGCGGCTGTTCTTTGGGCTAAAGCGAATGAAAACTCGCAGATGGCTCAGGACGCTCGTATAGGCGAGATAAACTCAATATTTTTGCGCATATGGCTAAGCCATATGCGCTTTTTTGGCACTTCACATCACTTTTATTCACATATTATTTATTGATTTTCAATAAAATAATATTGATGTTCGATATGATGGATGTTACAATGAACCATCTGATTTTTGTGCGGAGGTTTTGAGTTATGAAAAAGGGGCTTGCGTTCGCTACGCAGATACTTCTTTTTGCGCTGTTGCTGTTTGTAGTATTCAGCATTGCGGCGCTTTATCTATGGACGGCCGTGCAGGGAGTATTTCAGGACTTTTACAGCGCGACACTGGGAAAAGCGGGTATGTTCGCATTTTTGACCGTGGCGGGACTGATGGCGTGCCATATTTTAGTGGAGCTTCTGTTTGTGATGCGAACTGTTTCCGACGACCCGTTCGTTAGTAGGAATGTAAGCGCTTTTTCACGCATGGGTGTGACGGCGGAGCTTGCAGGGATATTGTTTTTGATAAAGTCCGTCTTCGATTTTACGCCTATGACGGCGGTATGCTCGCTCGTGATGCTTCTAAGCGGTCTTTTCGCGCTGGTGATGGCGGGGGTGTTTAAAAGAGCGGTCGACTTAAAGCAGGAAAACGACCTTACGATTTAGGAAGGAGAGTGGGGTAATGATTCGCGTCAATCTTGATGTGATGATGGCAAAGCGCAAGATGAGCCTCACGGAGCTTTCGGAGCGGCTTTGCATTACACAGGCAAATCTATCTATTTTAAAAACCGGCAAGGGGAAGGCGATACGCTTTTCCACGCTTGATGCGCTCTGCCGCGAATTGAACTGCCAGCCCGCGGATATCCTCGAATTCGTGGAGGACGAAGGGCTTAAAAAGGAGGCGTAAACAACTATGGAACATAATAACAATACGTGGAAGCCTGATACGTATAAACCCGTGCCTAATGAGAAATGGGAATACACAAATGCACAAAAGATTCTGCTCGCGGTAACGGGTTGATGGGCGTTGTGTTCGCAACGCTCCTTATAGGTTCTACCTACGATCTTCAAACATTTGCAGTGCCCTATGCGATATTTTGGACTGTCTACCTTGTGGGCTATTACTTTGTTGTACCTAAAGCGAGAACCAACAAGGCGGGCTATCTTCTTGTTATTTCAATTGCGCTTCTTCTTATCCGCTATGCGGTGTATCAAGAAAGTACGCTCGGCCTTATCAACTATTTCGCAATACCGCTTCTTCTTATGCTGCATGCGGTCACCTGCTCGTTTCAACCGGCACCCAAATGCGACGGGGAATATGCGCTGCAGTTTTTCGCGG
This sequence comes from Bacillota bacterium, assembly GCA_023458355.1. Taxonomy (GTDB): domain Bacteria; phylum Bacillota; class Clostridia; order Christensenellales; family CAG-138; genus UBA7707. The sequence goes on along the minus strand of JAEWZS010000232.1, from coordinate 1,395 downwards.
GCTTTTTCGTAAAGCCATTTTCCGGCATACCCCGGTTTTTCGGTGCACTCGCAGCGCTTTTTCATAAAAAAGAAGGAAGTAAGAGAAGCGGCGTAGCCGTAGGGCTTCTCATAGGCCTTCCCCTTGCTGCGTTGGTGTTTGCGCTTTTGGCGGAGGCTGATTCGGTTCTTTATCACTATACGCAAAAGTTTTTTGCAGGCTGGTCGCTCGCAGACGTGTTCTGGCGTACGACCGCCGGGCTTGTCGTTGCGTTTTTGTTTTACTCGTTTTTATTTACTACCGCGTGGGGGAAGGTATCCTCACGTACGGTACCGTATGCAAAAAAAATAGAACCCGCTACGCTCCATACGGTGATTGTACTTTTGCTTGCGGTCTATGCGGTTTTTGGCTATGTACAGTTTTTCTATCTTACGGGCTTAAAAGGACTGCCCGCGGAGCTTACATATTCGGAATACGCCGTACGCGGCTTCAACGAGTTATTAATCGTAGCTCTCATCAATTTAGGGCTTTATGCGCTCACGCTGCGCTTTGAAAAAGAACATAAGCTTAAGCGTACATTCTTGCTACTGCTCCTTGTTTCGACTATGCTCATACTCTATTCCGGTGCTGCACGGCTTGTACTTTATATTAAGGCGTACGCGCTTACTATGAGCCGTATTTTGCCATTCTGGTTCATTTTGTTCTTGGTTGTCGCAACGCTTCTTTGTGTTGTGCGGCTATATGCCGGTAAACTGCAGCTCATACGCGCGGTTACGGTTGCGTTTATCGCAATGTATATTGCGCTGAACTTTTTGAACCTCGATGCAATGATTGCAAAAAGCGTACTGCAACGCGCCGAGATTCGCGGCGAGCTCAACGTGGGGGATGCGGATTATCTTCGTTACATGCTCTCGTCCGACGCGGAACCGATTTTAAAGGCAAGTAAATTCAAGTACGATATATATTACGATGTGCTGCCTGAGGATTTGGGATAATGTCGAAAACAACTTTGGGTTCGGGGGCCGACGCCCCCGGAGGCTTTCAACCGCCGCCAGCGACATGTGCGGTGCCGGCGGCCCTCGGCGGGAGACGCCTAGGGCACTTGACCTGCGGGTCTTCGGAAGGCCATCGCAAGAATTAAAAAACGCCTTATCCGGCGTTTTTTACTTTGTTAAGTTCCTCTTGCAGCGCTCTCGCGAGCTGATCGCTGCAGGAGGTTGAATTTGCACCGCAGCGGATGCCTGTAAGAAGTGTGATAAGCTCGTCCACCGTGCGGCCTTCGCAAAGCTTGCCGATGGCCTGTAAATTGCCGCTGCACCCGTCAGCGAAGGTAAGGCCGTGGATACGTCCGTCGGTGATGTCAAGGTCTATTCTGCTCGCGCAGACGCCCTTGGGGTAAAACGTGTGATGCATGGT
>JAEWZS010000231.1 GCA_023458355.1 Bacillota bacterium | reverse complement strand
TTATGAGGCTTGACAGACAGCTTGGCATATTGACGGTGCTCTTAAAAAGCAAGCAGGTTACCGCCCCCTTTTTGGCCGAAAAATTTGAAGTAAGCCGACGAACCGTCAACCGTGACATAGAATCGCTCTGCATGGCGGGTATACCCATCGTGTCGCGTCAGGGCAGCGGAGGCGGTTTTTCCATCGCCGAGGGTTATAAACTGGAAAGCAGCGTTTTTACGCAGGGCGAGCTTTCCACCATTCTCGCCGCACTTCGCGGTATCAACAGCGTAACGGAGGGCGCGAGTATTGAGCGTGCGCTCGACAAGCTTCTTCCGAAAGATGAAACACGAATGCCGGAAGAAAGCCTCCTTATAGACCTCGCCTCCCATTATAAAGACAGCCTCACCGAAAAGATCGCCCATCTTCAAAAAGCAATTCACGAAAAGCATATTGTGGAATTTGATTATTATTTAAAATCGGGCATGGAGCGGCGAAGCATTGAGCCTTATCGCATCGCGTTTCAGTGGACAAGCTGGTATGTGTTTGGCTTCTGCCTAAACAGAAGCGATTTCCGCATGTTCAAGCTCGCACGGCTCTGGGAGCTTAAAGTGAGCGAAGAGCAGTTTACACCACGGCGCATTCCGAGTGAAAAACTCGATTTTAACGCACGCTTCCCGGATCAAAGGCGCTATAAAGCGCTGTTTTCTCCCAATGTAAAGCATCTTCTTGTTGAGCAATACGGCCCCAAATGCTATAAAGAAACAGAAAACGGCATGCTGCTTTTTGAGAACGGCTACACCTTACAAGATCATACGGTCGCATGGCTTTTAAGCTTTGGCGCAAACGTGAAAGTACTTGCACCCGAAGAACTTGTAGATGAGGTAGCGGAAAACGCGCAAAAAATGGCGGCGCTTTATACTTAAACATGACAGTCTTTTGTCGTGTTACCATGCTATACTTACACAAAAGAAGCAGGGGGGTAATTCCATGAAGCATGAAATCTCAGCCGCAATGCCCGCACATTATAAGGAAAGTTGGCCGGGGCAGTTGTCGGTGTTTACACATTTTGAGTTCACGGCAGGCGTACCGCAGGCGCTTTGCCTCATCACTACTCTTAAGGAAAACGGCAAAACAAATGCCTGCTTCCACGCGTGGCAGTGCTTCACGGGCGATAACGCCGTGATCGCGGGGCTTAGTGTAAACTCGCACACCTATCAAAACATACTGCGCGAAAAGGAATTCTCAGTCAATTTTCTTAGCGCAAAGTATTACGACGCATGTTTAAAAACCATAGAAGCGGACTCTCCCGGCGGCGACGAGCTTACGGACGCGGGTCTGACGATTGAGAAGTCCAGAGCGATAAAAGCGCCTCGCGTGAAGGAAGCCTTTTTGTCGATGGAATGCAGTTTTACGGCCGCACACCCCTTGAATGACGGAAAAACGATGCTCATCCTCGGCCGCATCGTGCACGCTGCGGTAGAGGAGGGTTTCCGCTCGGTCGAAAACATATGTTCCTCCAAAGGGTTTATGTACAATGTGCACGAACCCATGGACCCTGTAATCGGGGAAAGCACCCCCTCCGCCGTCGCAACGCTAAAGGTAGAATAGCCAAAATAAGGAGAGTTTTTGTGGAGCTTTTAGTCACCTACAAGGATTTGATAAGCTATGTAGATAAAAAGGGCATGTTGGCTTTTTACGGCAAGATGCCCGCGGGTTTTGTGACGCTTGAAGCGCTCACGCTTGAGAAAAACTGGCACACGGGAGATCCCGATACTGATCCGTGGCAGTGGAAAGACCGTGCCGTGAGCGAACATAAGCTTGCGTTTGGCTGCGTGTTAAACGGCCATAAGGGGTTTTTGTCAAAGGATATGTATGCTTTGTTTTACGATGCGTTTTACGAGGCCATACCTTTGGAGGAGCGCTATCTCGACGGAATTGTTCCGAGAAAGGAGATGGAAATTTATCGCATGTTTTTGTCCGGTGCGGTATTGAGCACTGCGGATGTGCGAAGCGCATTGCATGTTACAAAAAAGCAAGGTGCATCCGAGGCGGATTCTGCCCTAAAGTCTTTGCAGCGGCAATTTTTAATCTCCGTATGCGGCAGCAAGCGAAAGCTGAGCTTTGAGGGTCTTGAATACGGCTGGCCAGCCAATGCCTATTGTTTGACCGAACTTTGGGCAAAGGAATGGCTCACGAAAAAACACCTTAAGCGCGAGGATGCGCGTTCGCATATCCTTGACCATTGTGAAGCACAGGGCATTGGCGAAAGCAGGGAAAAAGTGAACAAGGCGCTGTTTTTGCGCGGCAAAGCCAAGGGTTGATATTCTGTGGTCCAGCAGATGTATGTAAGATAAGATTTAGAGGACGCGATGGAGCTTGATCAAATCATCATAGATTTTTGGAAGGATGTCACCGCGCAAAACGCAGAGGACTTACAATCCTACTTCCAAACGGATGCCTATGTACGCTGGAACAATACCAACGAGCAGCTTACTGCAGATGAGTACATAAAAGCAAACTGCGAATATCCCGGCAGCTGGCAAGGCGATGTAGAGCGTATTATACAAACCGACAATCTTGTTGTCAGCGTAACGAGAATTTACTCAACAGATACCTGCGTTTCCTTGCACGCAACATCCTTTTTTGAGTTTATCAATGGTAAGATATCCGTTTTAAACGAGTATTTCGGCGACGATGGAGTTGCCCCACAGTGGAGACAGGAAATGCATATCGGAAAGCCCATCCGCGAGATTAGAAATACCGAGCAATATTAAAGGAGGCGCATGCTCGCATGCACCTCCTTTAATATTGATTTCTTATTTTTCTTTCCCGTAATGGAACAGCGCAATCGTACCGGGGCCGGAGTGCGCGCCGATGGTGATGCCGATGTCGTAAATGCGGATATCGGCGATATTGAATCTTTCTTTCACGAGGCCCGCAACATACTGCGCGTCCTCCATGGCGTCGCAATGGCCGACAAAAACGGTATTCGCCTTCTCTTTGTCGATCTTTTTCTCCATGCTGTCCACAAGCCATTTGAGCGAGCGTTTGCGGCCCGCCACCTTATCGAGGGCAATGAGCTGACCTTCGTTATTTACATGCATCACGGGCTTTATGTTCAATACCGTGGCAATGGCTGCCGTAGCACCGCTTACACGCCCGCCGCGTTTTAAATACACAAGATCGTCTACCGTAAACCAATGGCAGATGTTTTGCTTGTTGCTTTCGATCCAATCTACCATTTGATCAAAATCAAGCTCGTTTTGAAGCTTAGATGCACTATACACCAAAAGCCCTTCCCCAAGAGATGCTGCACGGCTGTCAATGCAGGCGATTTTTCGATTCGGATACCGTTTTTTAAGCTCTTCCACCGCGAGCTTACCGCTCGCCGTAGAACCCGAAAGTGCTGTGGAGAAACCTATGTGAATAAGATCCTCGCCCGCTTCAAGCACGGGCTCAAATGCCTCCGTAAACTGAAAGGCGTTGATTTGCGAGGTAACGGCCTGCTGGCCGCCGCGCATCGCATCAAACAGTGCCTTTAAATTAAGGCCCGCATCGCCCGGTACATGCCTTTGGCTTTTGCCTCCAATAGAAAATTCCATGGGCAGTACCGTAACATTGATGCTCTTTGCAAGCTCTACTGTGATGTCGCTTGTAGCATCGGTAAAAATCCTGTATGACATTGCTTTCTCCTTTGCCCAAAATAAAGATAATTCCATATAAACGGATGGTCTATTTTACCGTATCGAGGGCAGGCTTGTCCACCTGCAGCGGCTGCGTTTAACGGAATTTTAGACTTGAACTTTACACCCCGATTTTTGAATGTTACTATAGTATGCAGCACACTTTCGCACATACTTTCAACCCAAAAAACCGAGGTATAGTATAGGGGATTTACGATATGTATAAGGAACTGAACCAAAGCGCCGATTCTAAGAGCCTCGATCTTATTTTGATTGCGACGATACTGCTTCTCATCATCTTTGCCACGGCACTAAGAGACCTTGTTGTCTCTCTTCCTTACGGCTATATACTCCGCTATGTTGCATTTGCCGGTGTACTTTTGGCGGTTTATTTTATTTATAAGCGTCGTATTGTCTCCTACCGATACACTCTGTATGTAAACGACGGGGAAGACCGCCCCAAGGGGACCTTCCTTGTGGATCGCATGGTGGCCGATAAGGGCCGCGAAGTGCTTGTGCTCATGAGCGAGAATCTTGTGGCATTTATTGAACCGGGCAGCACTTGGGGAAGCGATACGAAACAGCGTATTCATAAAAAAAAGTTGAGCATCCACAGTGTAAAAACAGCGCATACCCTTGTATATGAGAAGAACGGTAAGTTATATAAGTTACGCATTCACCCGAGCAAGAAACTCGCGAGGCTTTTAAAAGAAACCGTGGTGGAAGCGATAAAAATACGCAATGAGGCTAAAGCATGAAAAACAACGACAAAAATCCCACGCTACCTGAAGTGCTCGGCACTTATGCCGCGCTTGATACCGCTCGTTTCCATATGCCCGGACATAAGGGTTGCGCGCTTACGTGGCCTTTTGATATAGCAAAATGGGATGTTACGGAGCTCACGGATACCGATAACTTGCAAATGCCCTCCGGCGCTATTTTTGAAGCAGAAAAGGCATGGGCGGAGGCATGCCATGCAAAGCACAGCTTTTTTATTGTCAACGGCTCCACAGGCTGCGTCTTAACGATGCTCCTCGCCATCGGATTAAATAAGCATGTGCTCGTCGGACGCGACTGCCATAAATCCGTTTCTGCGGGGCTCGCCTTGGCAAACCACAGTGCTTCTTTTGTATACCCGGAATTTGAAGACGGGATAGACGGCGTTGTAAGTGCACGGGCTGTGGAAGCCGCCCTAAAAAAGAAAAAAGCCGATGCGGTGTTTATAACAAGCCCCAATTTTTATGGGCTTTGCGCGGACGTGGAGGCAATAGCCCGCGTCGCACACGAACACGGAGCGCTTCTTCTTGTGGACAGCGCGCACGGCGCACACCTTCCGTTTTCACCGCTTTTCCCGGAATCCGCCGCCAAGCATGCGGATTTATGGTGCGTAAGCGCACATAAAACGCTCAATGCCCTCACACAGACAGCCGTATTACACCTGAGCCACCGTTGCCCGATCAGCGAATATGACATGCAGCGCACGATAAATCTTGTACAAACCACAAGCCCTTCCTACCTTCTTATGACATCGCTCGACTGGGCGCTGTACACCGCGCTTCGCGCGGACTACGCTTCTTACATAAAGCGCGTAGAGGACATACAGGAACGCTTAAAAACGCTCAACGGCATAACCGTATTCGGAGACGAGCTTATTGGGCGCGCAGGTATTGTTGCCGTTGACCCAACACGGCTAGTCATCGACGTGAGCGAGCGCGGTATCGACGGGCGCGCGGCATCGCTTTGTATGGAATCGATGCGCGTTGTGAGCGAAATGGCGGATGCTCGCCGCATTGTTTTTATCACCGCCCCTGTTGATAAGGATGAATGGTACGACATGCTCTTTCATGCCGTTAAGGCATTGCCCTACGGACAAAATAAGGTGCAGACAGGCCGCCCGTCCAGTTTCGACCATGAAACGGCATTGAGCATACGCGATGCGGTGCTTGCTAAGGCAGAGCTTGTACCCATTAAAGACTGCGAAGGGCGCATAACTGCCCAAGCTGCCGGCGCATACCCGCCCGGTATTGCCGCCGTATTCCCCGGCGAGCGCATCACGAATGTGGACATCGATTATTTTCTTTTGCAAGAGAAGCTCAACATACCGCTTTTCGGCGCAAGGGAAGGTAAACTTTGCGTCGTGAAGGACAGCTAAGGTAAGCTACCCTAACATAAATTTTCAGCCGGGTTGCTTGTTTTACCTGTAAGCCTTATAATTTTAGTAACAGTACACTATATTTTAAGGTAAGGGGTGCCAACACCCTGCGGTTTAGAGGGCCGGAAAGCACGCCATCGCTGTGTTGCCGGTACTCGACGTAGACACCGCTACGCCTGCGCCCGGCGTCTTGTGCTGACATGCTTTCAGACCCTCTAAACTCTGCGACCTAAAAACTGCCAGTTTGGATGCAGGTCACGAAAGAGGAGGGAGCCGTAGTGGAGCTACGGCGACTGACGATGACAAAGACGTGCGCCGAACTGGCAGTTTTGAGGCGTAGGGGATTGACTCCCCTTACCTTAGCAAGAGGTAGTTTTTGCGATACGATACGATTTTTTTCGATTTGGACGGCACACTCATCAAATCCGGACCTGCCATTTTCGCTACAACACGCGCAACGCTTAACGAGATGGGGCTTACCTGCCCGGACGACGAATACATGCATAAGCTTATTGGGCCACCGCTGAAAATTGGCTTTAAAGATATCTTAGGAATCAGCGAAGACCGCATCGAAGAGGCGATTGTACGCTATCGGGAGAATGCAAAAACCATGGGTATTGCGCTTGGCGCGCCGTATGAGGGTATACTCTCTATGTTAAAAGCGCTCAAGGCGCATGATCTTCGCGTAGGTATCGTTACCTCCAAGGTTCATACTACAGCCCTCGAACAGCTCGACGCGTTTCAAATCTCGCCTTATGTGGATTATGTTCGCGGTGCGTTTTCCGACGGCAACGGAGAAAAAACAGCGCTCCTCCAAATTGCCGTAAAGGAGTTCTGCACTGCAGTAAACAGCCCCGTTATGGTGGGAGATCGTTACTTCGACCTAAACGCTGCGAGAAATGTTCAAATTGACAGCATCGGTGTGCTCTACGGCTATGGCGAACGAACAGAGATTGAAGGCTGCAACCCCACGCATATCGTTCAAAGCGTGCAGGAGCTTGAAACTCTCCTTCTCTCCTAAAAAGGGGCATTATGCCCGTAGGGCGGCATTTGCCGTCGAACTCGACCCCGGCACTAGCCTTACACGATGACAAGCGCCTAAGTGAAGATTGCGGCGCAAGGGTTAAACTCTTTTACCTTAACGACAATAAACGGAGGTGATACAGATGAAGCTCATATTTGCCATCGTACAAAACGAGGACTCGAAAAGGCTCATCAAATCGCTCATCGAAAACAACATCAGCGTCACGCGCATTTCCTCCACCGGGGGATTCCTGCACGGCGGAAACTCGACGCTCATGATGGGTCTCAATGCCGATAAGGTGGACTTAGCGCTTGAGATCATCAAGAGCAAGTCGAGCACGCGCAAAGAGTACATGGTAATCCCTTCCTCCATGCCCGGCTATATCGACAGCTCCCCTACGCCCGTACAGGTGACATTGGGCGGCGCTACGGTCTTCATCGTGGACGTGGAAGCCTTTCACAAGTACTAAACAATGCGTGCAAAGGAAAATCGCCTTTTTGAGGCGATCAAGGAACAACGTGCCTCACACGCAATTCTCATCACCGGCTGCGATAGCATGGCAGCGGTGTATTTAGCGCGTCGCGCTGCTGCACTTTACTGTATGGGTGCACCGGACATAGGGCTTCTTAAGACATGCAGCGATTATTTTGAGCTCGGCGAAACGCCTATAAAGGTAAAAGAACTCACTGAGCTTCTTTCGGAGCTGAACAAACGCCCTTATGGTACAGGCCGCGCCATACTCATCCGCGATATAGGCGGGGATAAGGTGGATTCCGCCTGCCAGCATAAACTGTTAAAAACGCTCGAGGAACCCCCTAATTCTACACTTTTTCTTTTTACGGGGAGCCTACATCTCATATTCCCCACCATACGTTCCCGCTGCAGCGTTTATCACGCCGCACAGCTCACTTTGGACGAGATCGAACAAGCGCTTGTAGAACAGGGCGCACAAAGAAACGATGCCATGAAAGCCGCGCAATTGAGCGCAGGCTCTTTGTCGCGCGCGCATGCGTTTTGTTTCCGCGAAGGCTATCTTGAGCTTAGGCAAAGCGCACTCGACACATTTTTAGCGGCAATTGAGGGAAAACTTCCCTTTGCAGACTCTAAAAAACACAAAGAAGACAAAACCGCGCTCGACGCGGTAGATCTCATGCTTTCCTTTGCGCGGGACATGCTGCTCCTCAAAGAAACGGGTCGCGTTCAAGAAAATGTAGACTTTTACGACAAACTAAGCACCGTGACGAAAAACTTTACAAGTTCTAAGATAAACGCTATCATAGAAACACTGGCCGGAACGCGAAGGCGCTTAAACGTGCATACACCGAGTGCATCCGCGCTTGACAGGCTTTTTATAGATTTATCGGAGGTTATGCAAGTACATACATGAAAAATGTTATAGACGTGAAATTTCGGGATGGTGGAAAGGTCTACTTTTTTGACCCCGCCGGCCTCGACATAAAAGAAGGCGACGGCGTGATCGTGGAAACGGCACGCGGCATAGAGTTTGCGGATGTTGTATTAGGTGTGCACGAACTCCCGGACGAGCAGGTGGTCGCACCCTTAAAAAGCGTACTGCGCGTTGCCACCCCCGCCGATCATGAGCAGCGCGACAAGAACCGTGCCCGCGAGACAGAAGCTTATACGGTCTGCTGCCAGAAGGTAATTGCACATAAGCTTGATATGAAGCTTGTGGATGTAGAATACGCCTTTAACGGTTCTAAGATTGTGTTTTATTTCACCGCCGACGGGCGCGTGGACTTTAGAGAGCTTGTACGCGACCTTGCGAGCGTATTTAAAACGCGCATCGAGCTTCGCCAAATCGGCGTGCGTGACGAAGCAAAGATGCTTGGGGGCTTGGGCTCCTGCGGTCGCTGCGTGTGCTGTAAAACGTTTTTGACGGACTTCCAGCCCGTTTCCATTAAAATGGCGAAGGAGCAAAACCTCTCGCTTTCGCCTACCAAAATTTCGGGCATATGCGGCAGGCTTATGTGCTGCCTTAAGTATGAGCAGGACTGCTATGAGAGCATGCGCCGCCAGATGCCACGCGTGGGCCGCGAGGTAATCACACCTGAAGGCCTTACAGGTACCGTAATTGAAAACAACGTCATCACCGAGCGCACGCGCGTGAAGGTGACACTAAACGACGGAAGCTACGACATGAAGGAGTACGAGTTTCGCTCGCTATCCAGGCGCGGCGGTGCACACGAGCACAATGCACCTATTACGGAACCTGACGAATCTGCAGAAGACGAGCCTGCTGTTGAGTAGACTTCGGTCGAAAGATGTATAAATCTCCCGTTCCCGTTCGGGTTGCAATTTAAACAAAACATGTTACAATATGTATTGTCTAAATTTCGTTGGGAGGTTAACTACCATGGCATATGTAATAAGCTCTGATTGCATCAGCTGCGGCGCCTGTGAGCCCGATTGCCCCGTGAACGCTATTTCCCAGGGCGATGAAATCTATGTGATTGACGCGAACGCCTGCATCGATTGCGGTGCTTGCGAAGCCACCTGCCCCGTCGGCGCACCGAAGGCCGAATAATAAGTTTTCAGCGATTGAAAAATGAGCCTCGACTCCATGGAGTCAAGGCTCATTTTCGTATATGCGGATGTTACCGTTGCTATGCGTCTTCGTTTAATGTTTGCTCCGTCTTGTGTTTCACATCCTTCTTTTCGCCAATGCTGAGAAGGAGATTTAGGATAATACCGAAGATTGCGGCGCCCGCGATGGCAGGGACCTGCAGCCCGAAGAAGTTGAGCGTGCCGCCGTAGACATAGTTCGTGCCAATACCAAATACCATGATACATGCGATTACGGCAATGTTCTTGGCGCTGAACATATCGCACTTCTTATCGATAAGGATTGCGATACCCTGTGCGGCAATGGCGCCGAAGAGGTAAATTTCAAGCCCGCCAATGACTGCAAGGGGAATTGCATAGATGGCACCGATGAGCGGCGTGAAGCAGGAGACGACCATAGCGATGATAGCGGCTGCCATGAGTACGGGTACACTGAATACGCGGGTGATGGCCATGGTGCTGATGTTTTCGCCGTAGTTTGTGCCGGCGGGGCCGCCCACAAAGCCGGAGATCATATCGCAGATGCCGTCGCCGATGAGGTTACGGTCAAGCAGCGAAACCATGTCGTATTTCTTTGTGGCGCCTTTGGCGCGTGCCACGTCGTTTACATAGATGTCAAGCTGGTATACATGCGCCGTGGATTCCGGGATGGTTGCGATGGCAATCGGCATGATTGCCGCAACGGCAACCCACGATACCTTGGGCAAGGAGAAAGCGGGAAGAGCAAATATGCTGCCGCTTCCGAGCTTCCATGTAGAGGAGGCGAGCACCTCGGGTGGCAGGCTTCTGAACAGGTTTTCACCGCCTAAAAGGTACACGATAAACGCCGTCAAACAGCCTACGCCCGCACCGAGCAAAAGCGGAAGCTGCCCCAGAAAGCCCTTAAGGTATTTGGAAAAGAAGATCGTTGAAAGAAGCGTAGCAAGCGATACAACCCACACCATGTTCGTATTGCCTGCTGCGGGAGCCGCATCGCTTAAAGCGTTGCCCGCAAGCGTTAAGCCGATGATCATGGCAACAGGGCCTGTGACGGCAGGCGGCAGTATCTTTTCAACAGCGTTACGTCCGGCGAATTTCACGAGGAAACCCGCCGCAATGGATACGAGGCCCGAAGCTATAATGCCGAACTGGGCAATCTGTATAGCTTCAACAGGCAGTATTCCGCCCGCGCTTCTTTGGAAGCCCTGCGCAGCGACGAGGCCCGATATAGCAGATAGATAAGCGAAGCTTGAACCATAGTAGAGAGGCAGCTTTCTGCCGGTGATGAGCGTGAAGCAAAGCGTGGCGATACCGCTTGCAAAGATGGTGGTGGAAACCTGGAAACCCGTAATAAGTGCGACGGTGATGGTAGCCGGGAACATGACGATAACCTGCTGCAGCGCGTAAAGAAGCAGTTTCCCCAGCGGCGGTCGCTCATCCGGCAGATAGCCGACAATTCCCTTTTTCGGATACAGTTCCATATGATTCCCCTCTCTTAAATTGTTGCAGTTTCAATTCGTCTCATCCGTACTTTGTGTTTTGCTTACCGATACCTGGAATAATGTCTTACCATCACCTCCTTTTTCAGATGCGCTTAACTTTGCTTATTTTCGTGCAGACGCAAATAGACGCGGTCTGCCGACAGAGGGAGGTCGAAGAACTCCTCGCCCGTAGCATTTGCCAGCGCGTTTGCAATCACCGACGTCACGGAAATCAGCGGGTGTTCACCGCAGCCGCGCGCGCCGTAGGGACCATCGAGCTGTGGTGTCTCCACACACAGTACATCCACCTTTTTTGGTACATCTCGAAACGTAGGTATCTTGTAATCGGTAAAGTTTCGCGTGATAAGGCGACCTATATCGTCGTAGTGAACCGATTCATAAAACGTTGTGCCGATACCCTGCAGTGCACCGCCCACCACCTGGCCGCGCAAAAGCGCCGCATTCATCACCTGGCCTATGTCCAAAGAGCTTGCCATATGCAATATGTCGATGTCGCCGGTGTTAGAATCCACTTCTATTTCCACGGCATGGGCACCATAGGTCCAGTCAAGTGCGGTCTTTCCCTGGCCGGTCTCCGCATCGAGATTTGTAAGACCCTGGGCGATGGATTTACCGCGGCCAATGAGCGGCCCACCGACGGCATTGCCGTTTTCAAAGGTATACCCCATCGCAAGTTTTGATAAAGCAACCCTCTCATGCGGATTTTGCTTCACATAGACATACTCATCCTTAAGGCAGACCTCGTGTTTTGCCGCACGCAAAATGATACTCCCAAGCTCCAATATCTGCTCTTTTAGGTCATCACAGGCCTCCATAACCGCCACGCCGCAAAGCACCGTCATGCGGCTTGCAACCGTTTGCCAGTCGTACGGGCTTAGATTGGTGTTGATGGTGTGGGAAATGCCTATCTTTTCGACGGGGAAACGCAAGCGCTCGGCCACGATCTGCTTCATTACCGTATACGTACCTTGGCCGTAGTCCACGCCGCCCACGCTTAATCGCATGGTGCCGTCTTCATTCATCTGCAATAACGCTGAGGATGCGCTCCAGGTAGGCATAGCCGGGGATTTTTGCAGTACCGCTGCCGCCTTGCCGCGATATTTGCCCCTTTTTGCCCATTCTGCCTTTTCCTCTTTCGTATAGGGTTTATCAAGTCCGATGGCGTCTGCTACCTGTTTGAGGCACAAATCCGCCCTGCCGGTATTCTCGGTAATCAACTCGCCCGTTATGGTTTTGCTGCCGGGCATGAGCAGGTTTTTAAGCCTGAACTCCGTAGGATCCATGCGAAGCGCTTTTGCTATAAGATCGCGCTGTCGCTCGATGCCGAAAAACACCTCAGGATGGCCAAAGCCGCGGTAGGCGGTGCCGAAAACATGGTTTGTGTAGACAGTTTTTGAATCCACCTTTACATTTTCTATATCATAAGGCCCGCAGCCCGTCACAGCCCCTGCCCTGCCGATGTTTACGCCGTAATCGGCATAGGCACCGGCATCCCAGAGGTATTCCACCTCCTCGGCGATGATGCGGCCCTCCTTTGTAACACCGGTCTTGATGCGCGCAACAAGCCCCTGCCTGCAGGGAAGTGTGGAACATTCCTCCTCCCTAAAAGGAATCAGCTTTACGGGCTGTCCGCCTGATGCTTTTGAAAGAAGTCCTACAAGCGGCTCCATATGGATGCCGCTCTTACCGCCAAAACCACCGCCTACATAGGGTACATTGACCTCGATATTGGTCTTTGGCAGATTGAAAGCTACCGAGAATAAATCGCGTATGGAAAAAGGGGACTGGGAGCTTGAATAGATTTTTATTTTATCCCCAATACCCCACTGCACGATGGTGCCGTGTGTTTCAAGGGGAATGTGGAATACTTGCGGCTGCTCAAAGATATTCTCGATGATCAGATCCGCATTTTTGAAGGCTTCTTCCGTATTGCCCTTGCGAATTTTTATGTGGCTTGCCACGTTTGTACCGGGGATCGGGAAAAACACGCCTTTCACATGCGCGTATTCTCCCAGCTTTTCGTGCACCAACGGGCTATTGGGCGTGACGGCTTGTCGCACATCGAGTACCGGTGGCAGCAGCTCATATTCTACCTCAATGAGATCCACTGCCTTTTGGGCAGTCTCCGCATCTACAGCCGCCACGGCCGCCACCACCTCGCCATAATGACGCACTTTGTTTACGGCGATGATGGAGCGGTCCTGCATATAGATGCCGAGCTTTGCTGCACCTTGGCGGCCGGTTATAACTGCGCGAACGCCCGGCAGCGCTTCAGCCTTTTCGGTATTGATGGAAAGTATGTTGGCGTGGGCATAAGGGCTCGTTTTAACCCTTGCATGCAATAAGCCGTTCATCTTCAAATCGGCCACATAAGGGGCAGTGCCCGTCACTTTTTCGTAGCCGTCGTGGCGCTCTACGCTTTTGCCGATGTATTGATACTTATTCTCCATTTTCTTCACCTGCTATCGCCAAAACTGCTGCAAGTATTGTTTCATAGCCCGTACACCGGCAAAGGTTACCCTCCATCGCCTCCGCAACTTGATCTTTTGTAGGATGGGGGTTGTTGTTGAGGAGCGCACGCGCGCGCATAATCATGCCGGGGGTACAAAATCCGCACTGGAGTGCATTATGCTTGATAAAGCTCTTTTGCAAATCGGAAAGCTCACCGTTTTTGGCTTCACCCTCGATGGTGCATATATCAGCACCCTCCGCTTCCATGGCCATCACCATGCAGGCATTGACCGCCAAACCGTTAAATATCACGGTACAAGCGCCGCATTCACCCGATCCGCATCCCTCTTTGGTACCCGTGAGGCCCAGCTCCTCCCTTAACAGCGTAACAAGCGTAGCGTTTTCGCTGCACATCACATCGTAATTGATGCCGTTGACCCGTACATGTATGTTACGCTTCATGCCCGTACCTCCACCTTAACACCTGTAGCAAAACCATCCACCGCAAGGCTAATAAAATAGTTGAGCATCGTAAGCCTAAACTCCTTTGAACTTCGCACATCCGAAATAGGCTTAACCCGGGCTATAACTTTGTTTTTGATATCCTCTTTATTGGCAACAAGCTCTTGAGGGGTAAAGCTGCCGATATCGGCAATCAAAATAGGCGTTGGGCCAACCGCAGCCGCCGCAAAGCTTATGTTTCCGTCTTCGCCATAAAACCCCGCAAGGCCAACTTGGGCAAGATCATGGCCTCGAATACGCCGTTTTTTAAGGTATACGCCTTTACCCGGCATATTGGGAAACGTTATTTTTACAACCAGCTCATCGTCGAAAAGCACATGCTTTTTGACGCCTGTAAAGAATTCATGTAAGGGTATGATGCGCTCGCCCTTTAAGGAGATGGTATGTAAGTTTGCCTTTAATACCAAACAGGCGGGAATCATATCGCCGCCGGGGGATGCATTGCATATATTGCCGCTTAAAGTGGCACGGTTTCGCAACAAATCATTGGCTAAAGTAATTGCCGCGTCTTGAAGCAGCTTGTGCTCCTCGTTTAGAAAATCGGCGTGCAATATTTGGCTGCATGTAACAGCAGCGCCGATAGTAAGCCCTTCAGGCGTGTATGTAAACACATGTAACTCAGGGATGCGCTTTATGTCCATCAGGTATCGGCACTCTACCGCGCGTGCTCTGAGCTGTACAATAAGATCCGTGCCTCCGTTTAAAAACCGCACGGCCTTTTTTTCTTTAAGAAGCTCCAAGGCTTGCGCAAGCGATGTCGGCTGCAGAAATTCCGGCATGATTTTCACCCCCAATGAAAATCCGAATGGGCAGAATTGCGAAAGGCCGGCAGCTTCTATATTCGCTGTCGGCCTTCAAGGCATACTTATTAAATATCTTCGAATCCGTCGAACGCTACGATGCGGGTGATGCAGCTTTCGCCGTCCACCAGTTTCCACGGGAAGCAGCCGACCACAACACGCTTATTGCCAAGCTTTGCAATCTCGCCCCCCAGGCACTCCGCATGGATTGCCTCATAGGGCATAAAGAACAGCTTTGTGTGCATGGCCTGATACACATCCGGCCATGGATACACTTCGTTGAGTGCTTTTCCGTAGCGCTTCTTAAAGATTTCGTCGCAAATTTGGGCCTCCAATGGCTCCCATTCACGGATTTTTGTATTCATGGGATGATCTGCGCTGCCGCAGTCCACGCCGATCCATTTAATCTTCTTTTCGCGTACCCAGTCGATGAAATCCAAAGACGGGCCGGGGTGCCTGAGCATGTAGCGCCGCTCATCCGCTTGAGGGGAATCCCAGCCGTATTTGTGGTAACCCGTGTTGATGATGAGTATGTCACCTTGTTTCACCTCAACGCGCTTTTCGATATCTTGAGGTGTGTAGATGCCCCAATCCTCCGCCTGATCGCTTAAGTCCACAACGGCAGCAGGGCCGCAAAGCTTTGTCAGCTCCAGCGAAGCGATATCGCGTCCGGCTGTGTCAAAGTGCAATGGGCCGTCTAAGTGCGTGCCCACGTGGTTTGAATGCGTCATGAGCTGGCCGTTTGCTCCGTTGGGGGTGAGCCGCTTAAAATACTTCATCTGCAGCGGCTCGTAGGTCGGCCATGGAGGTGTACCGATGCCGATGGGAATCGAAAGCTCATACATCTTGATATCGGACCATTTGCTCATTGAATTCTTCCTCCTTAACGTTTCATTTTATGGCTGTACTTACTTACTTATGTCCAAGCCTTCACACATGCGCTAAGCGCTTGTTTAAAGCAATCCTCAGGAGGGTGAACCAACCCGGCACCCACCTGCCCAACGCCATATTTTTTATGTGCAATACCTGTGTTAATGATGGGGCGTATACCCGTCTCCATCACCTTAATGATATCGATTCCCGTAGCGCTGCCGCGAAAATCCAAGGTGGGTATTTTATAAATCCGGCTCTCGCCCTCCGTAATCTCATACATTTTGAGCGAGTAATTTATCGCGTCTTGCACATTTCCGCCCACAAACTGGACGATTGCGGGGGCTGCTGCCATAGCAAAACCGCCTATGCCTGCCGTTTCTGTGATGCATGAATCGCCCAAGTCCCTTGCCGCATCCGATTCCGAAAAACCGGGGAAGTAAAGCCCTTCTACCATTTCTGCCTCAGCAGTAAACCATGTATATTCCCCGAGCCCTGCAATGCGGATACCGAAATCCGTGCCGTTGCGGCTCATGGTGGCCACGATGGTGCAATAGGGGATTGTAAAAATGGGATCCATCGTCGCCTTCATGGCGGGCATAGAGAGATTGAGAAATGTATGGTCGTTGCCGTTTATAAAAGCCACGGCATCCGCTTTTTCGCGATTGGGTACATCAAGTTCCATGACAGAGCCTATTAGTTCCCGAATAAGAAGCGATGTAGCTGCCTTGTTGCGGTTATGCGCCTCATCGCCCATCTGAAGGCATTGGGCGATAAGAAGCCCGAGGTCGATTTCGCCTTTTTTCAAAAGCGCAGCCTTTAAAATCGGGTAAAGGTGATCGGCCATCCAATGAAGCCTCTCAAAAACCTCCTTATCACAGGCACCAAAGCGCAATACCTTTCCTAAGCCTTCATTCATGGTGCAGTAAGCTCGGTTCTTGAAGGTCTTATTTTCAATGATCCACACCGGCATGGACGGCGTAACAACACCCGCCATGGGGCCTACTGCGCTATGCATGTGGCAGGGTTCAAAATGTATTTTGCCGGAAGAGGCAAGCCTCTCCGCTTCCTCAAGATTGTTTGCCCTGCCCTCGTAGATAAGCCCGCCCATCACAGCGCCCCGCTGTGGGCCGCACATCCTGTCCCAGGTTATAGGAGGGCCTGCGTGGAGTATGGTATCCTCCGTCATTTGAGGGATTACATCGCGGGCAACACCCATGCTGATGAGCACCGGCCGCGCATCGAGTATACGGCGCAATGCTTCCTCGTTGGCAGCTTTAATTTTCTCCTTTAAAGCGGGGTTTTGAAGCTTTCGCAAGTTTGCGGCAGCTTGTCGATCTCCCATCGCAGATGGTTTCCAGTTCACATGCACATACTTCTTACCCTGCGCCAAAAGATCCTCCGCAAAGGACTCGATACCGAGATTGACCACATGAAGTTCTTTTGTAAACAGCTCGTTAAGCTTGCTCATTTTTTAACCCTCCCCCTTTAACTTCTCATAATAAGAAGCGCAAAGCGGGCGGCCTGCGCGTTGGAAGGCAGTACAATTGCACCGGCATCTTCAAGCTTTCTCGTGGTTATGCTTAAGCTCTGAGGGTCGCCCTCCGTTCCGCAAACGGAGGCGATGCAGCATAGATACCGCCCGGCAGCCTCAGCTTCAGCTTTGGCGGTTCGGATAGCGTCAGCTAAATCGTTTGCGGGATCTTTGTGGCTGCCGTAGCCGATGACACAATCCGTCAGGATAATTGCGCACTCCTTATCGCCTCCATCGCGCAAAACACGCTCTGCCCGAAGGCTCGGGTCAATCATCGGATGCGGGCGGCCAACCGTAAATTCGTCATCCCCGAAATCGAGGAAGGTGTGCTTGTGGCTAAAACCGTTTCGGGCGTTTATAAGCTTATCTTCATCGCGCAGCGGTATGTTGCTGTAGATATGATGGAGCTTATCGATCATGAGCTTCATCGCCTCATCGCACAGCGTTCCACCCGTATAAAAGCCGCGAATGTATTGCTGAGAAGGCGCAAATTTGGCCGCGATTTCTTTTGCCAGTACCTCGGCATTTTGTTGCCCCATGGTAAAACCAATAGAGTCCTTTATCTCCATACCTTTTGAGAGAGCTACGGCTTTAAATGCCGCATCCTCAAGCGACAAGGCCGGGATAAGGCCATAGGCGCGGACCTGCTCGATTTCACCGCCGATGAAGCATACAACCGTCGGCTTGCCTGCGGATTTTGCGATTTCGAGAATCTCTGAAGCAATCTCTTTAGAAGGAGGCTTTGAAATCAAAACGAGCACTTTGGTTTTCGAATCTTGGATGAGCGCATTAAGGCAAAGCTTCATCATAAGCCCGCCGATTTCTTTTTTAAGGTCGCGTCCGCCTGTGCCTAAAACTTGCGATATTCCGCCGCCAAACCGGTCGATGAGGGAGGAAACCTCCTGCGCTCCGGTACCGCTAGCTGCAACAATGCCTATGTAGCCGCTTTTTACAACATTGGCAAAAGCCAAGGGAATCCCATTGATGATGGCGGTGCCGCAGTCCGGCCCCATCACAAGCAATTCATGCTTTACGCCATATTCCTTTAGCGCTCTTTCCTCTTCAACGGTCACGTTGTCGGAAAAGAGCATTACATTGATATCCCTATCAAGGCAGCTTTGTGCCACATCCGCCGCAAACTTACCGGGCACGGAAATTAACACCATATTTATCGCAGGATCGATTTTTATAGCACCGCTTAAAGTCGGCGGCGCATATGAATTTTGCTTTGCCTGAGACTTTTTGTTGAGCATTTCGTCTGCTTTGGCAAGGCTCGCTTTAAAGGCCAACTCATCTGTACATTCGACCGCAATAAAGAAGTCGTTCGCTGAAATCTCCTCAAAACCCGGTGCATTCAACCCAATCGAGTAGGCTAGTTCCCGGTTTAGTTCCGTACCCATGCCTACAAGAGCCTGCTTTACGCCGGCAATCTTTTTTAAGTCCTTTGATAGAATCATCAAGGTCACAGAGTCGTAATAAGCGTTTTTTCGAACTTGAAGCTTAACCAAAGCATGCACCTCCATGGATTTGCATCGAAAGAACAATGCCGCAAAGTATGTCCGAGCCGGAGGCAGAACCAATACCGAGGATTCGAG
>JAEWZS010000230.1 GCA_023458355.1 Bacillota bacterium | reverse complement strand
CCCGCCTGCCGTAGCGCTTGCCTACGAAAACCGCGATGGGATATTCCGCACCAAGCTGCCACTTGCATCAACGCCGTATAAGAAATAGAATGAAGTATGATGATGAATAACTTTTTACACATATAGGACGTAGCTTCATGCAACTAAACCGCACCATCGATCATACCATTTTAAAGCCCGAAGCCACACGCGAGCAGGTAAAAAAGCTCTGTGAGGAAGCTAAGCAATACCACTTTGCGAGCGTATGCGTCAACTCCTGCCATGTGGAGCTCGTCTCTGAACTCTTAAAAGGCAGCGACGTCGCCGCTTGCTGCGTGGTCGGCTTTCCGCTCGGTGCAATGCTTACCTCCGCCAAAGCGTTTGAAACGACTGCCTCCATTGAAAAAGGCGCACAGGAAATCGACATGGTCATCAACATCGGTGCCGCCAAAGAGGGCAACTGGACACTCGTAGAGGAGGATATCCGCGCGGTCACAGAGGCTGCCAAAGGCAAGGCGCTTGTAAAGGTTATTATCGAGACCTGTCTTTTAACCGATGACGAAAAAGCCCAAGCCTGTCTTTGCGCTAAGCGCGCGGGTGCAGAGTATGTAAAAACGAGCACCGGCTTTTCAACAGGCGGCGCGACCGAAGCGGACGTAGCGCTCATGCGCAAAACCGTCGGCCCCGACATGGGTGTAAAAGCCTCCGGTGGTGTGCGTACGCGTGAGGATGCCGATAAAATGCTTAAAGCCGGCGCGACGCGCCTTGGAACCAGCGGCGGCGTAAAATTAATGGCAGAGTAATCTAATTCTCAAAAAAAGTAAGAAAGGCGGTTTTGCGTTGCAAAACCGCCGTTGTGTTTTTATGCGTTTTATGTAGTAACTTCAAGTTGCCTCTTTTTCCCCGGGAGCTGCGCAAGCACCATTGCCGTAAACATGACTCCGCAGCCGATAAGTTCACGCGCGCTTAAGCTCTGGTTTAAGAAAAGCCAACCCGCAAGTACCGCGATGCACGATTCCAAACTCAATATGAGCGAAGCAACGCTTGGGTTCATCCCCTTTTGACCGATAATTTGGAATGTGTACGCCACACCGCACGACAGTACGCCCGCGTAAATAAGGGGAGCCCATGCGCTCAAAATGCTTTCAAGCGCCGGCTTTTCAAAGATAAACGCAGCAGTCAAACCTATAATGCTGTTTACGAAAAACTGCAGCATCGAAAGCATAACGCCGTCCGTTTTGGGCGCAAAATGATCGACCACCAGTATATGTACCGCAAAAAGCACCGCACACCCTAGCGTAAGCATGTCCCCGATATTGACGCTGAACGCTTCGTTGATACATAAAAGATATAAACCTACCAAAGCAATAAATGCGCTCACCCACACGAGAGCGCCTGTCTTGCGCTTTAAAAACAAACCGAAGATGGGCACCAATACGATATAGAGCGCCGTAATAAAGCCGGATTTCCCAACGGTCGTATAAAGAATGCCATATTGCTGAAAGCTGCTCGAGAAAAACAAAACAACGCCACAGCTTAGCCCGCCAATTAAAAGTGCGCGTTTATCGATTTTAATGCCCCTTCTTTTATTGGAAGCATTTTTGGCCAATACAAACGGGATAAGCACAATGCATCCAAGTGCCATACGCACGCCGATAAACGTAAAAGGGCCTACATACTCCATACCCTTGCTTTGCGCCACAAACGAAAAACCCCAAATCGTAGCGGTAAGCAAAAGCAATAAAGAATTCCTGATTGTCATTTTGTTCATAGTATCATCGCTCTTTCATTTCCTTCGTTCAATTTAGTTAGCTTAAGGGATTGGGGATAGATAAGTCAACCGGTTTTCGATGGCGGTCGCGTGATATTGATTTGAAATGCGCATATCTTCATACATAATTACTTTTTTGATTTTCTATTATAAGCTACTTGTAAATAATTCGCACATTGTCAAGTATTTATAATACAAAATCAATCCCTGTCACACAACTATCTTAGCAGGGCAGATTATGCCGGTAATTGTGCTTAAACTTTAAAACGATGCATGCCAAGGGACCAGGGGGGATTCCGATTTCCCCCCTTAGGTCCCTTGGCGAACCCTTAACCCCCTTAAAACGGCCACTGCGTGGTGCTTTTAGGGCGGCGTCATCGATGCTCTGCATGTTTTCACAGTGGTTTGTGCATTCGAGCATATTGAAATCACTTTACGTCCACAAAAAAACCGCCCGAGGCGGCATTATCATTTCTCTGCTAACCCTATTATACTTTTTCCAACTCTCTTTGCTTTTCTAAAACCGCTTCACGCGCTTGTGCGTGCGGTTTGATGCGAACTGCCGGTGCGGAAATACGAACGGGCATGCCGGAGGCGGGCTTTTGTGCCAGAATTTCGCGCTCTACATGCATTGCGTAGCCTTCAAGACCGTCAGCGTTGGATACGGTAACGGCATCGATGCCTAGCCCGCGCATCATGTAGCTTATGAGCATTGCGCCGTAAAGAATTACATCGTGGCGCTCGTAGAGAAGCGGCAGGTCTTTTCGGGCATCGCCCATGTCGAAAAGCTTGCGCGAAAGGGATTTTACGTCGGCAAGGGAGAGCGAAGTGCCGTCCACACGCTCGCATTCGTACTGTGTGAGGTTAAGTTTTAATGCAGCAAGCGTATGTGCGGAACCGCCCACCGCCGTCCAGCGCATGGGTTCGATCTTTGGGAAACGGTAGACGCGGCTACTTATTGCATACACTGCGGCAAGCTTAGCTTCAAAGGTTTTATAGGTTTGAGGTGCAAGGTCCTTCAAGCGCACACAACCCATCGGGAAGCTTAATGCGCAGTCATCGGTGATGATTTGACTGGAACCGCCGCCCACGTCGATAAGACCGCCGCTGCCGCCGGTTGCACCTAAGAACGCATAGCGCGCTTCGTCGGCTCCGCTCAACACATCGGGCGTTATACCGCATTCTTTGCGAATAAGTTCTAAAAATTGCTCGCGGTTTCGGCAGTCGCGTACGGCACTGGTGGCGTAAGCATATATGGGCAAGCCTTCCGATTTCGCCAGGTCCACAAAAGAACGCACGACTTCCGCCGTGTGTATCATTGCGGAATCGCTCAAGCGACCGGAACCGTTTAGCCCGCATGCAAGACGGGTGGTTTCCAGTCGTTTTCCGCTTTTCCCCATGTACCGTATGGAATTGCTGCCAATATCGATTACCGCAACCAATGTATTGCGCCGCGCAAGCGGCATCCCCCGTTATTTATCGATTTCAAATTGAATTTCGTTTTCTTTTATGTAACCGAGCTTTTCACGCGCATATTCAAGCAGATATTCGTCACTGTGCGCGTATTCGATCATAAGCTCCGTGCGCTGCTTTTCGTTTTGAAGCGCATCGTACTTTGCCTGTAATTCGCTTTGCTGTTGATAAATCTCCTTGAGCTTTTGCTCTTGCGCATAAAAGACCGCACCTATGACACACGCCCCCGCCAAAAACGCAAGCGCGGCAAACCTGAAACGGACTTTAAATTTCCCTTTTCCTTTTGCCATAGCTGCTCCGACTGTGTTTACAGACTTATTTACCTTATTATTGTACAATTGCATGAAATGCGCAAGTACTTTTTAGAACGCATGTGATTTTAGCCGAGCATCTTTTATTAAGATTTTGAAGTCGACGTTTTTTTCCTAAAAGCTCTGCTTATAGACATGATAATCGAATTGAACAGTCTTCCGACAAAACGGGTGTATACGAACGCCCCCAATGCAAGCCCCGCAAACAGGTACACGCGCGGTGCACCGCTGTTGACATAAAGCAACGTCAGTGCGGCGATTACGCCCGCCGCGGCATAAAAAAGCGCGTCGATAAAGCCCGTTAAGAGCCTGTGTTTGCGAAACGGCAGCCTTAGAAGTCGAAACAAATCGTACACTATGCCGATCACGAGCCCGCCGTACAGTGCGCCCAAAAACTTCGGCAGCTCGTTGAGCGTGTTGTACATCATTTAAACAGCCTTGAAAATACGCCGCCCTTTAGTGCAGGCGCGTCTGCGTACTCAATTGCCACTACCTCACCTTCAAGCACCACCTGTCCCTCATCGAGGTTCAGCTTGGTGATATGAAGCCCCGAACCCTCGATGGTAAGCTCGCCGGCCTCGGTGATTAGGAATATCTCCATTTCGTTAAAACTCGCCACATCCTTCACGCCTGTTACGCTCGTAAGCGTCCGACCCTCGATATGAATCGCATGCGGGCGCATCCTTAATCCGCTTTCAAGCCTCGGTTCCACCATGGTCTTCCCCCCTGTTACAATATTACTCCGGCAGCAAACATTCGGGAATCTATCCTTGTCTTTTTGCTGCCACTCTGCGTTGTCCTCCTTGAGCGGGCGCTCCGAGCCCGCCTGCGTCGTCCGCCTTGATTGGCGGCAAAAACCCTTCGGCTACTCTCCCCGACTGTTTATTGCTGAAGTAATTCTTTCACTTTTCCCGCTTACTATGTATACGCTAAAGGAGGCTTCGGATATGTATTTTTCTTGACATAATGACCTGCGGGTTATACTATAATTAAGTATAATAGCATATTGGTCTGATTTATGTTTCCTAGGTATATCCGCGGTAGCATTGGGCATAATGTTTTTTATCACCATTCAGTTCGCCAATAAAAAGTTAAACAAATCCTTCTAAAGGAGCAATTATCGTGACAAGGGAAATGTTGCTGCAAAAAAGCCTTGCTGATTTGCGCGAAATCGCCAAACTGCAAGGCGTAAAATCCATTGCAAAATATCGGAAACATGAATTGGCTGACCTCATCATGAACGGGGGCGTGCCTACAGGCGAAACTTCCGAGCAGGATATTGAAGTAAAATCTGAGCCGGAGGTTGAAAAGCCTGCCAATAAGAGCGCTGCACCGGAACCCGCCGTGCAAGAAACCGTTATGCCCGAGACGCGTACACCCGTGCGGCAGAGCACGTATACCGCTCCCGCCTATCGTGCGCCGCAGGGTTACCAACAGGGCTATAACGCAGCAAACGCACCGCAGCGCAGGCAGTATACTCCGCAGCAGTCCCGCTACACAAGCGGCGGCTATAATAACGACCGTCAACAGCAGCGCCCGTACGCAAACCAAACGGGCTACCAGCAGCAAGGTTATCAGCAACAGAGTTACCAGCAGCAAGGCTATCAGCAGCACGGTTATCAACAAAATTATCAGCAGGGTTATCAGCAAAGCTATCAGCAGCCTTATCAGCCGCGGCAGGAGTATCCCTCGCCCTACGAACCCGAGGATGGAGGCGATGGCCGCTACCGTAACCGCGCCGATACTTATTACAATAAGGAATACGGAACCAGCAACCCTGCCGTACCTGAGCTTTTAGAGGGCGGCGCATGCGGCGAGTGCGAGGGCGTAATTGAGGTGCTTCCGGACGGCTACGGCTTTTTAAGGAGCGAAAATTACCTTCCCGGTAACCGCGACGTGTATGTTTCCATCGCGCAGATACGCCGTTTCGGCCTAAAAACAGGCGACCTCGTAACGGGTAAAACACGCCCCGGCAAAGAGGGCGAACGCTTCCTTGCGCTTCTTTACATCACCGCCATCAACGGGGACGATCCCGAGCTTGCTTCGCAAAGGAAACCTTTTGAGGAGCTCGTGCCCATCTATCCCGATGAAAGGCTTACCCTCGAATGCTCGGGCGTAGGACGCGACCAGAGCATGGCCATCCGCCTAATCGACCTTTTGGCCCCCATCGGCAAAGGCCAGCGCGGCATGATCGTAAGCCAGCCTAAGAGCGGCAAGACTACGCTTTTGAAAAATATCGCCAACGGAGTGTCCACCAACTACCCCGACGTTCACCTGATGGTGCTGTTAATCGACGAACGCCCCGAGGAAGTAACAGATATGCAGCGCTCCATAAAGGGCGAAGTGCTTTTCTCTACGTTTGACGAGCTCCCCGAGCACCACACACGCGTGGCGGAAATGGCGCAGGAGCGCGCCATGCGCCTTGTGGAGCAGGGCAAGGATGTGGTTGTTTTGATGGATTCCATCACACGCCTTGCGCGCGCTTATAACCTTGTAATCCCGACAACCGGTAAAACGCTCTCGGGAGGTATGGATCCCGGCGCTCTCCATAAGCCTAAGCGTTTCTTTGGCGCAGCGCGTAACATCGAAAACGGCGGCAGCCTTACCATTATCGCCACGGCGCTTATAGAGACGGGCAGCCGTATGGATGATATCGTGTACGAGGAATTTAAGGGCACCGGCAACATGGAAATTCACCTCGACCGTAAGCTTAGTGAAAAACGCATCTTCCCTGCCATTGACATCTATAAGTCCGGCACGCGGCGCGAAGATCTGCTTCTCAGCCCGGAAGAACGCGAAGGTGTTATGAGCATACGAAGGCTTTTAAGCTCCGGCAATACCGCCGATGTGACCGAACAGCTCATTGCCATGATGGATAAAACCGAGACAAACGACGAGTTTTTAGTAAAGCTTCGCGGGTGGCTTGGCGTGTACGAGCGTGACGGATATTCCGCAGGCAAGAGCCCTCGGTAACAAATCCGGTGTATTTTCTCGAATTAATGCAATTTCCAATAAAAAACGCCCGCTTTGCGAGCGTTTTTTTATAAAATGTTCTTGCAATTACATAGCTGTGTGCGCTATAATAGCATCTGTTCGGCTGGCAAATTCCAGCCTTATGAATGAACCAAAGCCGCAGGATGGTCTATCGCCCTGCGCAAAGTAATGGGAGGGTGAAAATATGAAGAAAGATATCCATCCGGCATACGGCGAATCTACGGTTCGCTGCGCATGCGGCGAAACCTTTTTGAGCGGTTCCGTAAAAGGCGAGCTCAAGGTTGAAATTTGCTCCAAGTGCCATCCGTTCTACACGGGACGCCAGAAGCTGGTTGACACCGGCGGACGCGTAAACCGTTTCAAGCAGCGTTACGGCATCAACTAAACAAAAGAATTGCATTCGAGCCCGCGGTCAAAACCGCGGGCTCGATTTTTTTGGGAGCATACGCGGTGGGATGAAATCATCCAGCCGTACTTATTTCGGCTATAGTTCGGAGGGGATTTCTCGCTTCGCTCGAAATGACAGTGAATACGAAGGCATGAACCAAAGGAAAGGTACTTACGCAGTACCAGGCCGCACGCAAGCACCACGCAGTGGCCGTTTTAAGGAGGATAGGGGATTGTTAAGGGGCCTAAGGAGGAAAATCGGAATTCCTCCTGGTCCCTTAACCCCCTCGCTTAAGTTTTAATAAACAAGTTATCCCCGCATGGAGCCGCAGAATGGCGGGACGAACGAATCGAGTACCTATGTTACGATGATAGCTTGGAGGGGATTTCTCGCTTCGCTCGAAATGACAGTTAAATACGAAGGATTGAACCAAAGGAAAGGTACTTACACAGTCTCGACTGTCCAAAAGCACCACGCAGTGGCCGTTTTAAGGGGGATAGGGGATTGTTAAGGGGTTGAAGGGGCTGTCACGATGCAAACATCGTGACAGCGGGTTCGGTACTGCAAAACAGCAAAAAAGGCGCCTGCAACCTTAATACGTCGAGCGCAGCTCGACATCAGTGGTGCCCTTTGGGTATGACGTCTTTTTAGAACCCCGGGGTTTCGCCGCAGGCGAAACATCCTTAGCATTTTGTATTGCAAATGTATAATGCGGAATTCCCCCTAGCCCCTTAACGCCTATCGTTTATGTTTCATTGAATATGTTGCCTCACATGGGGCCATAAAAATGATGGAACGTGATTAGCATGTGCCCCTATAAGGGCTTGCGTTTCAATACATATTCTCTATCTCCGCCATCACACCTTCATCAAGCCCCAACAGCCTGCATACATTAAGCGCATCGCGCGGGCAGGGATTATCGCGCTTCGCGCGGTAAAGCCCGTAATTCATGTGTCGTGCCACAACTTCCACGCCGCCGCCTGCAGAGGCATCGACTTCCTTTTTGATGCTCTCCATATCCGCACCGCAAAGCCCCACGACCTGATAATGGGCGTTCGCGTACTCGGCGACATGGTCGTAATGCGTGCTCAAAACGCTTACGCAACTAAGTGCGTTTAGCCGCTTCACAAGCGCTCGCACAATTTGTGCACCCTCGTAAGGGTTGGTACCCCGTGCAGGCTCATCAAGAAGTATGAGGCTATTATCCCCGCATGCATGAAGTGTGCCGTTGAGCCGTACAATTTCTGCTCCAAAGCTGCTAAGGCCCTTATCCGTGTTTTCTAAATCCTCAAAAAGTATAAACACATTGTCAAAAAGCTGCGTTGTAACGCTTTTTGCAAACGGGAATATGCCCGCATGCACGAGAAGGATCGTCAGCGCAAGTGTTTTAAGAGAAACGCTCTTCCCACCCATGTTTGCGCCCGTCACGACCGTTGCGCCTCGCGAAAGCTCTATGGAGACAGGTGTGAATTCCTTGTTTCGCTTTTTAAGTGCATCCTTCACGCGCGGGTTTTGCATATCAAAAATAAAAACGCCATCTTCAATCAGAGTTGGCTTTGCGGCTTTATGCGCGCGGGCAAGCCTCGCACGCGCAACGGTAAAATCAAACCGGCCTATGGCGTTTGTATTGCTTATGAGTTCATATACATACGGTCTTAACCCTTCGCTCATAACCGAGCGTATGCGCGTTTCCTCTTCCTCCTCGCGCGCGGTAAGAAGCGTGCGCTCCTTTAAAAGGGTATCGCGCTCCATACCTACGCTCACACGGATACGGCTTTCAAGCTCCCGCTTTTCATGGCGTATGCGCTTTAATTCCGACGAGTGTTTATCGTCGATATAGAAACCGGCGCTTTGTTTGTCGTCTATATCGAGCTTACTTAGCGCTTCGGATACAGCGGTAATTTTTATATCCTTAAATTTCGCAGCGGCGTTAATGGAGGCAAATGCAGGGACAATCTGTGTAAGCTGAAGCAAAAACTGCCGTACTTCAAACAGCTCCACCTCGCTTAAAACGCCGTGCTCGCACCTCTTTATGGAATGGCGGATATCCTTAAGCTGCAAAAACATGCGGGCAAGGAGCGAGTATTCCACAACAAACGCATCGAGTGTTTCAACAACACGCTCTACGTTATAAAATTCCCTCTCCAATTCCTCTCGCTCATCGGGGGCATACATTTTGAGGTGCCTTACCTCCTGCGCACCGTAAGGTGAAGCAGTTTTTAGAAGGGTTCGCACATATTCAAGGCCTATATCCGCCCTTTGTTCATAGGTAAGCTCGTTCATACTGCCCCTCCCACATCAAATACGGGAACCGTTACGAGTTTTTGCATACGTTCCTTAAATTCCTGCGCCACATAGCCGCCACCGTAGGCGGAAACAGGGTTAACCGTCAATGCAAGAAGCCGCATGGGTGTTTGCACGCGGACTTTCGTACCTCGCGCATCGAGCCTATCAAGCATCGTGCGGCTTAAAAGAAGCTTCGTGCCATCTTCCACGCTCAGTTCTACACCGTTTCCCATAAGCCCGGCGTCGAGCACAGGTTTTAACAGCCTGTCCGTCGCTGCACCCTTTATAAATACATGCCCTGTTTCCTTCTCCCGCCTGAGTGCGTCTACAAGAACCTCGCCGTCTTTTAGCGCATAAACACTTCCGTCCTTGCGTTTTAACGCCGCTTTATGAATAGGCATTTTAAGCTCGTGCTTCGTCCAACCCGTCTGCTTATGAAGCGTCAAAAGCCGCGCCACATGGGCGGTATCCTCAAGCGTGGTCTCCATATCGGCGCTGTAGGATGCGCCCGTGCAAAGTATCGCCGCATCGCTCACGGCGGGCGCAGAAAGGCTTTTGCGGCTCACGGCGCCGTCTATGAGCACAAGCTCCGCGCCGAAGCGGTAAAACTCTTCTTTTAGCGCACCCATCTGCGCGGTTATGGAAGGCCCGGCAAGCTGTACGTTTCCGTCGCTTCGCGCCCGCAAAAGCACCACCGCACCTATCGGCGTATTATACGGCGTAACATGCAAAATTTCCCGGGTAATGTCGCAGAGTTTCAGCAAATTTTCGGCTGTGGCGACAAGCGTGTTTTCGTATACATAGATGCTCGGCTTATGTGTGTGCGTCACAACATCCACACTCTCGCCGTCGCGCCCGATGCTTGTAAGCCCAAGCGTTCGCCCGCTTTTATTAAGCTCGCGCACAAGCGCATTCAACACGGTGGTCTTACCCGCGTTTTTGCACATGCCGATAACACTTAACGATTTTATACCCTTTGTGAGCTCTTCAAACATGCTTTGATTATACCATGAAGCATCGCCGCATGCCACGGTACGGGGATTGCCGCCCGCGCACGAATATTGTATGCTATACCTAAGGTAAGAGGGGTTTATATGAATATTTTTTTCTCGCTATTAAGCGGCATGCTCATCGCGGCGATGATACTCGTCAACGGCGAACTGGGCGTAAACCTAGGCAACTATCATGCCACGGTGTTTGTGCACATAAGCGGACTTATAGCCATATCGCTTGTGCTTCTTATTAAGCGCGAGGGAATTCGCGGCACGCTTCGCGCAGCGCCCATAACAAGCTATTTGGGCGGCTGCATAGGTGTATTGGCCGTGGTCGGCAACAACATTAGCTTTACGGCGCTTGGCGTTTCTGCAACGCTTGCTTTGGGGCTGTTGGGACAAACGGCAGCGGCACTTATTGTTGACAGCTTCGGGTGGCTCGGTGCCAAAAAGATACCTTTTGACAAGCGAAGGTTAATAGGTGCAGCACTCATCGCGGCGGGTGCTGCCGCCATGATGCTGTTTTAGGAGGACTCTAATTTGTCAGTCATTTTCGGTATCCTTGCCGGCGCTTCCATTGTAGCCGGGCGCATGATAAATGCTCGGTTAAGTACCGTCATAGGCCCCTACCGAGGTACATTTTACAACTATGTGACGGGTCTTTCGCTCTCGCTCATGGTCCTTTTTCTATCGGGCGAGGTGTTCCCTGCGCTATCCATGCCCGAGACCTTCCGCCAGTACGCCATGTATACGGGAGGCTTCCTCGGGGTAATCGTAGTTCTTATTTCGAACATCATCACCCCGCGCATGTCGGCGTTTTTATTGACGCTTCTTATATTCGTGAGCCAGCTCGTTTCGGGCATCGTCATCGACGCGCTCAACGGGACGCCTGTATCCATCGGAAAGCTTGTAGGCGGTGCGTTGGTGCTCGCAGGCGTGCTTTACAACCGAAAAATCGAGCATAAAGAAAAAACGGACAACAAGTAAAGCAGTGGCAAACTTACGTACAAGGAGGTCTATTCATGCGCTACAGAAAACTCGGAAAAACGGGTATGGAGGCCGGTATCATCGGCCTTGGTGCGGAGCATCTCGACGGCAAGGCGTATAGTGTCGTTGAGGAGGTCATAAACGCCGCCATGGAGCACGGCATCAATATGATGGACGTTTTTATGCCGGGCAGCGATATACGCCAAAAGATCGGCAAAGCCATACGTGGCAATCGCGATAAGTTCATTATCCAAGGGCATATAGGTTCGACGGATATCAATGAGCAATACGACGTTTCTCGCGACCTATCAGTATGCAAAAAATACTTTGAAGGCCTACTACGCGATCTAAATACCGATTATATCGATTTCGGTATGCTGTTTTTAATCGATAACGAGGAGAACTTCGATAAGGTATTTAACGGCGGCATCGCGCGTTACGCCGAAAGCCTCAAAAACAGCGGCATCATACGCGCCATCGGAGCAAGTTCACATGATCCCGTGATCGCCAAAAAGATTGCAGAAACTGGCGTGGTTGATCTATTGATGTTTAGCATTAACCCTGCGTTTGACATGGTACCCGCAGAGGTAAACGTCCTCGATTACCTCGATAAAGATTTTGATAAAAGCACGATGCTCAAAATCGACGAGAAACGCATGGAGCTTTATAAGACCTGCGAAAAGCTCGATATTGCCATCACGGTGATGAAAACGCTCGGTGCGGGTAAACTTCTAAAAAAGGAGCAAACGCCGTTTTTAAAACCTCTCACTGTGGCACAGTGCATCCATTACGCACTCACGCGGCCGGCGGTAAAAAGCGTTTTAATCGGCTGCCAAAACCGCAAGCAGGTCGAGGAGGCAATTGCCTATTTGTCCGCCGCACCCGAGTCTTTGGATTATACCGAAGCCATCAGCGGCATGAACAAGGATTTTAAGGGAAGCTGCGTTTACTGTAACCACTGCCTGCCCTGCCCGTCGGGCATCGACATAGCTGCTGTCAACAAATACCTAGATATCGCCTTGATGGATGAAAGCGCACCAAAAAAGGGCGCGGGAGAGCATTACGCGGCACTTGATGCACATGGCTCGGACTGCATACAGTGCGGAAGCTGTGAGTTAAAATGCCCGTTTTCCGTTCCTATTATAAAAAACATGGAGAAGGCCGCAGAATTTTTCAGACTTTGACCAACAACACAGGCAAGGAGGAAACAATCATGAGGACCATTCGCGAGATCGTAACAGGCGACACGCAATTTGACGGCGCCGGCGTAAAACTTGTGCGCGTAATCGCTCGCCGCAACGTGGATGCTTTTGACCCGTTTTTAATGCTCGACGCATTTGATTCCGACAACCCCGAGGATTACATCAAAGGCTTTCCGTGGCACCCGCACCGCGGGATTGAAACCGTGACTTACCTTATCCATGGCGATATCGAGCATGGCGACAGCCTCGGCAACAAAGGCTCCATTTTGGACGGCTGTTGTCAATGGATGACCGCGGGCAGCGGTATTCTTCACCAGGAAATGCCGCAGGCCGCAGAAAAAATGCTCGGCGTGCAGCTTTGGCTGAACCTGCCGAAGAGTCGAAAAATGACCGAGCCGCAGTACCGCGACATCCGTGCCGATATGGTGCCGAAAGTCATAGACGACGGCGTAACGGTGCGCGTGATATCAGGTGCCTATAAAAACGCCGTCGCAAGCGTACAGGGCGACTATGTGAAAATGCAGTTCTTGGACGTGAACTTAGAGAAATACCAAACATGGGAACTTTCTACCGACCCCGAAGCCACGCTTTTCATCTACATTGTAGAAGGAGCAGGCACCTTCAGCCCGGACAGCGGAAGCTTCATACCTGCCAAACAGGCGGTACTCTTCAACAGCGGCAACAGCTTCTTTGCCCGTGCAGGCGAATCCGGTATTCGGTTTTTACTGTTCTCAGGTAAGCCTCTCAAGGAGCCTGTCGCATGGGGCGGCCCCATTGTTATGAATACCGAGGAAGAGCTAAAGCAGGCGTTTGACGAACTCAGAAACGGCACATTCATCCGGTAAGGTATTATGAAAAGCTTTCCAACACATATCGTCGCCGCTGCCGGGATTGTACAAAACGACAGCGGAGAGGTTCTGCTTGTTAAGAACTTGAAAGGGCATTGGGTTTGGACGGGCGGGCAGGTAGAAAACGGAGAAAACCTTTTTGAAGCGGTGCTTCGCGAAATCCGCGAGGAAAGCGGCATTGATGCGAAAGTCCGCTCGCTTGTTGCAATTTCCTCCAACACCTCAAGCCACAAAGGCTACAGTGGCTATGGGGATGTACCCACAAAGGTAATCTTCGACTTTGCCTGCACGTATACGGGCGGCGAGCTAATTTTACAAACAGACGAAACCCTGGATGCGCGTTGGGTAAATAAACTTGAGGTTGTAAACTACATTGATTTACCTACCTATAAAGCGCGCTACGAAGCCTACCTATCCTATAACGGCAATGTCCGTTACCTATCCTACGCGTCCCAGCCTGCATTTTCGCTCGATTTATCGAGAGAAATTTGATTTTTATAACCTCCCTATCATCACTAAAGACCAACCATACGGAGGGCATATGACAGAGCATAACCATAAATCAGGCGTACATGCAAAGAAGCTGATTGCGCTTCAGCGTGAGGACGGGGCGTGGGGGCACTTCCATTCGCTGAGCCAAAATAGCGGCGCACCCGTGACCACCGAACAGGCCATAAGACGTCTCGAACGCCTCGGATTTACGGAAAAGGATGCGCCCATACAAAAAGCGCTTTCCTATA